>NZ_VKAC01000012.1 GCF_008041935.1 Quadrisphaera setariae | reverse complement strand
CGACCCGAGCCTAACTCGACCGCTGACCTGCCTGACTGCCCTGCTGAGCGGCCACCGTGGTGAAGCCGCTGGCGTGGAACACCAGCGGTCCGGGCCCGAGGACGCGGTGACCGTGCACGCGCAGCAGCACCACGAGGTGGTCACCGCCGGGCAGCTCCTCCTCCACGGAGCACTCCAGCCACGCGGTGGCGCCGTCCACGAAGAGGGCGCCGCCCTCGCCGTCGACGAGGGTCAGCCCGGCGAAGCGGTCAGCGGTCCGCGATGCGAGCTGTCGCGCCGTGGCGTCGTGCGCCTCGCCGAGCACCGAGATGCCGAGCCGGTCCGAGCCCTGAAGCTTCGGCCAGGTCGAGGACGCCCGGTCCACGCAGACCAGCACGAGCGGCGGGTCCAGCGACACCGACGTGAACGAGCTCATCGCCATCCCGACGGGGGCGCCGCCCACGCGGGCGCACGCCGAGACCACGCCGCTGGGGAAGCGCCCGAACGCGTCGCGCAGCGCGCGGTGCGCCGCAGCGGCATCACCGCGGCGCACCGCGTCGTCCACCGAGACGAGGTCGGCGGGGCTCACGCGGTGGCCCAGGTGCGTGCGGCGGCGCCGGGGTGGTCGGCCGGCAGGTGCCGGCGCCCCGCCCCGAACATCCGCTCGCGCAGGGTGTCCTCGGTGTACTCGGTGCGGAACCGGCCGGCGGCGCGCAGGCGCGGCACCACGTGCTCGGCGACGTCCACGACCGACCCCGGCTGCACGAACGGCTCCAGGAGGAACCCGTCCACGCCGGTGGAGTCGGCAAGGTCGAGGACCTGCTCGACCACGTCGTCGGGGGACCCGACGGCCACCATGCCCCGGGAGCCCCGCGTGCGGTGCGCTTCGATCACGTCGCCCACCGTAGGACCGGGCCCGTCGGTCCGCGCGTGCCGCTCGACCTGGCTCTGGCCCATCTCGGTGCGGATCCCCGCGAACGGTGCGTCCGGGTCGTGCGCGCCGAGGTCGATGCCGGTGAACAGCGCGTAGCTGGCGATGGCGCTCTCGCGGGTGTTCAGCGCCAGGTACTCGGCGTACCGGCGCTCCGCCTCCTCCCGGGTGGGGGCGACGACGACGGACAGCCCCACCATCGTCTTCACGGATCCAGGTGCTCGCCCGGCCTCGACCGCGAGCCGGTCCAGCGTCGCCACGTGCTCGGCGAGCCTGGCCTTGGTGGAGCCCTGCAGGAAGACGCACTCCGCGTGCCGCGCGCCCACGCCCAGCCCCGCCTTCGACGTCCCCGCCTGGAACAGGACGGGCGTGCGCTGGGGGGAGGCCGCGGTGTTGCTGTACCCGTCCACGGAGAAGTACGGGCCCGTGCGCGTGACCCGGTGGACCTTGGCGGGGTCCGCGTAGGTGCGGCTGGCCTTGTCGGCCAGCACGGCGTCGTCCTCCCAGGAGCCCTCGAGGACCGCGTAGGTGGTGAGCAGGTGGTCCTCGGCCATGGCGTAGCGCTCGTCGTGGGGGACCATCGGCCGGCCGAAGTTGGCCGACGCGCTCTCGGCGAAGCTCGACGTCACGACGTTCCACCCGACGCGGCCGCGGGTGAGGTGGTCGAGGGTGGAGAAGCGGCGGGCGTTGGCGAACGGCGGCTCGAACACCGTCGAGGCCGTCACCACGAAGCCCAGCTGCTGCGCCGCGTGCGCCATCGCCGGGACGAGCAGCATCGGGTCGAGCCGGGGCAGCTCCATCGCCTCGCGGGCGTTGACGTCGGGGCGGGCCCCGCCGATCTCGCCGTGGCCGTAGCTGTCCGCCAGGAAGCAGAAGTCGAAGGTGGCGTCCTGGAGGCGCTGTGCCGTCTCCACCCAGTACGACAGGTCGGCGTAGCGGTGGGTCTGGTTCTCGGGGTGCGTCCACGTCGTCATCCCGCCGACGTTGAGGACGGGGGTCTCGAAGAGGCCGAGCTTGATCTGCTTCTCGTCGCCGCTGGTGCTGGGCATGGCTGTGCTCCTGAGCTGGGGGTGTTCACCGGGCCGGGGTGGGTGCGCAGGGCGCGCGCGGCCGTGCTCAGGGACGCAGGTCGCCGCGGGTGGTGTCCTCGGCGTACAGCGGCATCTTGCGGCTGACCGCCACGCAGGCGGGGTGCACCTGCGCGTGGCGGTGGGTCATGCCGCGGACGTTAGGTGCGGTGCGCGGGGCCGTCAACGGGGTGCGGCGACATCCGCTCCGCCGTCCGCGAGGGGCTCGTGCTGGACCAGCCAGACCCGCAGGATGCGCTCGAGCTCGGCGGCGTCGCGCGGGTCGAGCTGGGCCAGCAGGCGGTGCTCGTTGGCCATGTGGTCGGTCCAGGCGGCGTCGATGAGCTGGCGGCCCGCCGCGGTGAGGGAGACGACGCGACCCCGGCCGTCGCGCTCGCTGGTGCGCCGCACCACGAGCCCGGCCCGCTCGAGCCGGTCCAGGCGCTTGGTGAGGCCGCCGCTGGTCACCATCGTGGCGGCGGCGAGCTCACCGGCGGTCCGCTCGCTGCCGGAGCGGCGCAGCGTGGCGAGCACGTCGAAGTCGCCCTCGCTGAGGCCGTGCGCGGCGAAGACCGCCTCCAGCTCGCGCGTCAGCGCGGCCGCGAGGCGGTGCAACCGGCCGATGACGCCCACCGGCGCGGTGTCGACGTCGGGTCGCTCGCGGGCCCAGGCGGTCTGGACCAGCGACACGGCATCAGGAGGGAGGTCGACCACCCGGGGAACATATCTTCCCGGCAAGGCATTGTGTCTTCCGTGGAAGGCACTTGGCGCTGGGTGGCGCTCACGGCGGTCGCGCCGATCTCGTGGGGGACCACCTACTGGGTGACCGGGCACGTCCTCCCCGCCGACGAGCCGCTGTGGGGCGGCGTGCTCCGGGCCCTGCCCGCCGGCCTGGTGCTGCTCGCGCTCCCGGCGCACGGCAGGACCGGAGCGGGCGGCGGCCGCAGGCTCCGCGGCAGCTGGTGGTGGCGGGCCGCCGTCCTCGGCCTCCTCGTCAACGCCGCCTTCTTCTCCCTCGTCTACGCCAGCGCCACCCTCCTGCCCAGCAGCGTGGCCGCCACGGTGGCCGGGGTCGGTCCGCTGCTCGTCATCTCCCTGGCGTGGGCGCTGCTCGCCGAGCGCCCGCGCGCTGCCTCTGTGACGTCGGCGGTCGCGGGCCTGGCCGGCGTCGTCCTGCTCGTGGGGAGCGCCACCAGCGGCCTGGACCCCCTCGGCGTGGCCGTCGCGCTGGCCGGCGTCGCCTCCTTCTCCGTCGGCACCGTGCTCTCCCAGCGCTGGTCGCGCGCCGCCGCCGCTGGAGCGCTGCCGCCCGCGCCGCGGCCGCTGACGATGACCGCGTGGCAGCTCACCCTGTCCGGCCTGCTCGTGGCACCCGCGGCCGCGCTGGCCGAGGGGGCACCACCCGCCCTCGACGGCGCTGGCCTCGCGGGCCTGGCCTTCCTGTCGCTCGTGGCCACCGCCCTGGCCTACGCCGCCTGGTTCACCGGGCTGGCGCGGCTGGACGCCAGCGCGGTCTCCGTCATCGGCCTGCTCAACCCCGTCGCCGGGGTCGCCACGGGCACGCTGCTCGCCGGGGAGCACCTCGCGGCGCTCCAGTGGGCGGGCCTGCTGCTCGTCCTGGGCGGGGTGGTGCTGGGGCAGGTCGGCGGTGGTCGCGCTCGTCGTCCCGCGGCCCCCCTGCCGGCAGCAGGCCTGCGGCGAGAGCTGGCGGGGGCGCGGCCGTAGGGTCGACTCCCGTGACCCAGCGACCTGACCTGCGGATCTTCACCGAGCCCCAGCAGGGGGCCACGTACTCCCAGCTGCTGGCGGTGGCCCGGCGCACCGAGGAGACGGGATTCTCCGCCTTCTTCCGCTCCGACCACTACCTCGCCATGAGCGACGACCCCGCGAGCGCCCTGCCCGGTTCCACCGACGCGTGGACCACCCTCGCCGGCCTCGCCCGCGAGACGAGCACGGTCCGCCTCGGCACGCTGGTGTCCTCCGCCACGTTCCGGCACCCCGGCGTGCTCGCGGTGCAGGTGGCGCAGGTCGACGACATGTCGGGCGGCCGCGTCGAGCTGGGCCTGGGCGCCGGCTGGTTCGAGGCCGAGCACGCCGCCTACGCCATCCCGTTCCCCTCCCTGGGGGAGCGGTTCGACAGGCTCGCCGAGCAGCTGGAGCTCATCACCGGCATGTGGGCCACGCCGGCGGGCACCGCGTACGACTTCTCCGGCCACCACTACACGGTGACCAACAGCCCCGCGCTGCCCAAGCCGGTGCAGCAGCCGCTGCCGGTGGTGGTCGGCGGGGCCGGCAAGAAGCGCACCCCGGAGCTCGCCGCCCGGTACGCCGCTGACTTCAACGCCGGCTTCTGCACCCCCGAGGACGCTGGCCAGCGCTTCGCGCGGGTGCGTGCGGCCTGCGAGGCGATCGGGCGCGACCCGGGCAGCATCGAGATGTCCGTCGCACACCTGCTCGTGCTGGGGAAGGACGACGACGAGGTGGCGCGCCGCGCCCGCGCCGTCGGCCGCGACCCCGAGGAGATCCGCTCGCAGGGGTTCTGCGGCACGCCCGGCGAGGTCACCGACCTGCTGGGGCGCTACCGCGAGGCAGGTGCCACCCGGTTCTACCTGCAGGTGCTGGACCTGGCCGACCTCGACCACCTCGACGCCTTCGCGTCCCTGGTGACCCCGCAGCTCTGACCTCCCGGCCGGCGCGGAAGACGCCCCATCGAGTCGGTCGATGGGGCGTCTTCGGCATGAAAGGGGCGGGAGCTGCAGCTCCCGGCGAGCCCGTCAGGCGTGGCGGCTCGCGGTGGGAGCCGGGGCCGGCTCCTTGCCGAGCAGGGGCTCGATGACGTCGGCGCCCTTCTCGCTGGCGAAGGCCAGCAGGGCCCCGACCACGAGCGAGACCACCGACGCCAGCACGGCTGCGCCCGTGGCGCCGGTGCCGAAGAAGCACGCGGCCCCGACGAAGGCGCCGGGGATGAAGGCCAGCGGCTTCCACGCCGCCTGCACGCACATCCCGAACGCACCCACGGCCACGGCGATCCCCAGCACGAGGGCGTTGCCGCTCATGGCTGCGGTTGCGGCCTGGATGATCAGCCACCCCCACACCACGCCGGAGATCGTCGAGGCGACCGTCTTGGCGAGCCCTCCGGTGCCGCCCCCGGCGGCGTAGAACAGGGCCCAGGCGGCGAAGCCCACCCAGACCACGAGCACCGCGGCGGTGGTGCCCGCCTCGGGGATGGAGAAGCCGACCCAGGTGAGGACCCCGGCGAGGACGCCGATCGAGACTCCGAGCGCGAGCAAGCGCTTCATGACTGCTCTCCTTCGAACAGCGCGGGGTGGTGCAGGGCGTGGAGCGCTCCCTCCGAACGACGATCGAGGAAGTCCTGCACGTGCACCGTGCAGGACTTCCTCGATCGACGAGGAGGGAGGGGGAGGGGGCGTCAGGCGGGGCGGCGGGTGAGCAGCTGCACCGGGACCGGTGCGGTGCCCTCGTCGCGGGGGGCCTGGTCGAGCTCGGCCCCCGGGTAGCGCGTGGCCAGCAGCCCGCGGCAGAAGTGCGCGTTGCCGTCGATGCTGATGCGCGTCGAACGGGCCTTGCGCAGCCACATCCCCACCACCGACGGCGGGACGGGCGCGCCGTGGTCGTCGACGGCGACCGGCGCGTCGTCAGCTGTGCTGAGCCCGAGCGCCGAGCGGCGGCGCAGCAGCGCCGCCGTGACCTCCCCGGGCAGCAGGTCGCCCAGCCGCACGGCGTGGACGTCGTCCTCGCCGAGCTCGGGGCGCGCCCGCAGCAGCGCGGTGAGCGCCCGCTCGGCGGCGGCCGTGTGCGCCTTGCGGCGGAACGTCAGGCGCAGCTCGTCGAGGTCGGACTCCGCCTCGTGCCCGAAGGTGCCCCTGTACCCGGCGTCGGCGGCGAGGCCGCGGTTGATGAGGTCGGAGTCGTGGTGGTCGTCGAGCTCGACCAAGACGGTCCCGCCGCCGTGGTGACGCACCACCGCTTCGAGCGCGTCCTTGGCGTCCGAGCACATGAGGTAGGCGAAGTTCGGCGAGCAGAACGACGTCGGCAGGCGCAGGTGCACCCGCAGCGCCCCGCGTCCGTCGTCGTCCTGACCCCCCAGCTCCTCCAGGGACCGGACGAACCCCAGCGACGTGATCGCCTCGTCGAGCTCGGGGTCCATGACCACCCCGAGCGCGTCCCAGGCCTCCTGCTCCAGCCGGGTCCGCTGCTCGAGCGCCGTCACGCCATCCCCGTCAGCAGCTCGGAGTCCGCGGTGCGAGCGTTGTCGGCCTTGACGGCGGGCTCCCTCACGTCCACCGGCTCGGGGGCCACCTGCAGGTGCTCGGGCACCGGGATGTCGTACAGCGCGGCGGCGTTGAGGCCGAGGATGCGCTTCTTGGAGTCCGTGGTGAGCGGCGCGTACTCCGTCATGTCCTCGGGGATCTGGAAGTCGACGAACTTCTCCACCAGCCACTTGGGCGTCCAGATGGCGTAGTCGGAGGAGAAGAAGATGCGGCTGTCGCCGATCCAGTACATGAGCTCGCCCATGATCTGCGCGAAGTACCGCGGGCGGGAGTGGATGAACGGCATCGCGACGGCCAGGCCCGCGTAGACGTTGGGCTCCTGCGTGGCGATCCAGCAGAAGTCCTCCAGGCGCGGCAGCCCGCAGTGCTCCACCACGAAGTTGAGGTCGGTGAAGTCCGACGCCGCGGCGTCGACGTCGGCCACGTCGAAGGCGTCGCGGTCCAGCGGGCGGATGGTGGGGCCCTTGTGGACGTGGATGTTCTTGATGCCCAGCTCCCGGCACGCCTCCAGGTAGCGGTACGTCCACGGGTCGGTGAGCTTGTAGCCGCGCGACTCGCCCTGCCACTCGGCGGTGTAGAGCTTCACGCCCTTGAGGTCCATCCGCTCCGCGTCGCGGTGCAGCTGCTCCAGGCCCCGCTCGCCGAAGCGCGGGTCGAAGGCGTGGTTGTAGGTGAGCTTGTCCGGGTGGGCCTGCGCCAGGGCGAGGGCCTCCTCGGTCTGCCCGAAGCCGTTCTTGTAGAACTCGCCGAGGATGGCCGGCTGGAAGATCGCGTGGTCGACGTAGCCGTCCTCGAAGAGGTCCTTCATGAGGCGGTCCGAGTAGTACAGGTACTGGTCGTAGTCCCAGTGCTCGCTCTCCGGCGAGAGGTTGCGGTGGTAGTCGTAGAAGCAGTCGATGAACTGCTTGCCGTGGACGTTGCGCAGGTTCTCCGGGCGGGCGTCCCACAGCGCGATGTGCGCGTCGAGGATGAAGTAGTCGGTGCCGTCCTTGCTGTACACGGTGCCTCCTCGTCGAGGTGGTGCTTCGTCGCTCCTGCTCCACCGTCGCACCGCGACCGCCCGTGTCCCAGAGGGCGGACGTCTCACTGTGAGACGCCGCCGGCTGACGCCGCTTAGGCTCGGTCGTACCTGGGGGCAGCGCAGCCTCCGACTGCGGGGGTGGGCATGGCACCGGAGGCGCTGGCGGGCACGTCGGCGGAGTCCTCGCTGAGGCTGCGGGCCTCCTGGGCGCGCTGCGAGCACCTGGAGGTCCCGCCCGACGAGGTGCCACCGGTCTACAGCGGCGCCGTGGACGTCGACCCGGTCTTCGTGGAGTCCGGCCGCACCGTCCTGGCCGACCTGCGCTCCACGCTGGCGGGAGAGCCCGTCGGGGTGATGCTCACCGACGCCACCGGGCTGGTGCTCCAGCGCTTCCTCGACGACGCCGCCATGCACCGCTCCCTCGACCGCGTGCACCTCGCGCCCGGCTTCTCCTACGCCGAGGCCCACGCCGGCACCAACGGCCTCGGGCTGGCCCTCGCCGACCGGGCGCCGAGCCTCGTGCGCGGCGCGGAGCACTACGTGGAGAGCCTGCGCGAGTACACCTGCGCCGCCGCCCCCGTGCTCGACCCCCGCACCGGTGACGTCGCCGGCACCGTCAACCTCACCACCTGGTCGCGCTCGTCCTCCGGGCTCCTGCTGGCCCTCGCCACCACCGCGGCCCGCAGCACCTCGGCGCTCATGCTCGCCCGCACCGGCGGACCAGCGCAGAGCAGGACGACGACGGGCACCGGGTCCGCTCCCGGGGCGCTGCCCGACCGCGCCGCGCCCCGGGGCCAGGTGTACCGCGTGGTGCCCGCCCGGGCCGCGGGACCCGCCGACCCGTGCGCCTCCCGCACCTGGCGCGCAGCGGTCGAGCAGGTGGAGCGGGCCATGCTCGCGGGGCGGGTCGTCGCCCTCGCCGGTGAGGCGGGCGCGGGCAAGACCGCGCTGGTGGCCTCCGCCCGCCGCCGCGCCGAGCTGCGCGGCACGCTGCTCGCCGCCCGCACCCCCGGCGTCGACGAGGTGGGTGCCTGGCTGGCCGCGTGGACACCGGTCCTCCACGAGGACGGCGCCTGCATCGTCGTGTCCGGCACCTCGGCGCTGCCGGCGTGGGCCGCCGACCAGCTGGCGGGCGTCCTGGCCACCGCGCGGCGCACCGACGGCGCACCGCAGCCGTTCGTGCTCACCGAGCACGACGCGGCAGCGCTGCCCGGAGCGCTGGCCGCGCTCGTCGACGTCGTCGTCGAGGTGCCTCCGCTGCGCGACAGGCCCGAGGACGTCGTGCCGCTGGCCGAGCACTTCGCCCGCGTCCACCGCCACCGCGACGTGGCGATCACGCCGGCCGCCGCGCAGGTGCTGCGCGCCGCGGCGTGGCCCGGTGGTGCCACGCAGCTGCGGCAGGTGGTGCAGGCGGCCGTCGCCCGCACCGACGCGGTGGACGTGCGGCACCTGCCGGCGGACCTCGCCTCGCGCACGCGCCGCAGCCTCAGCCGGCTGGAGTCCCTCGAGCGCGACGAGATCGTCAGGGCGCTCACGGTGCCGGGGACGACGGTGGCGCGGGCCGCCGAGCAGCTCGGCATCTCCCGCGCCACCGTCTACCGCCGCATCAGCGCCTACGGCATCGAGGTCCCGCGCGCCTAGCTGGGGGACGGTGCACCTCAGGGGACCAGGATCCCGCGGCCCCGGATGTTCCCCGCCTCGAGGTCGTGGATGGCGTCGAGCGCCGCCTCCAGCGGGTACTGCCTGGTGTGGAGGGTCACCCGGCCCTGCGCGGTGAGGGCCATGAGCTCCACGAGGTCCTGGTAGGTGCCCACGAGGTTGCCGACCACGCTGATCTCGCGGATGACGGCGTCGATGGTGGGGAGGCGCACCTCGCCGCCGTAGCCGATGACGTAGTGCTGGCCGCGGTTGCGCAGCAGCTTGGGCGCCAGCAGCTCCGCCCCGTGCTCGCCGACGAAGTCGAACAGCACGTGCGCGCCGCCGTCGGTGGCGTCCAGCACCGCCTTCTCCACCTCGACGTCGCTCGTGGCCAGCACGGTGCGGTGGGCGCCGATGCCCTTCGCCAGCTCCAGGGCGGCCTCGTTGCGGTCCACCACGGTGATCTGCGCGCTCGTGATGGCCGCGAGCGTCTGGATGCCGATGTGCCCCAGCCCGCCGGCGCCGACGACGACGGCGTGCGTGCCGGGGAAGAGGACCCCGGCGGCCTTGCGCACCGCGTGGTAGGCGGTGACGCCGGCGTCGGCCAGCGCGGCGACGGCGGCGGGCTGCAGCCCCGAGTCGAGCTTCACCACGGAGCGGGCGTTGGTGAGCATCTGCTCGGCCATGCCGCCGTCGACGTTCAGCCCCGGGAACGTCGCGCTCTCGCAGTGGGCGTCCTGCCCGTTGCGGCACGCCAGGCACAGCCCGCAGGTGACGAGCGGGTGCATGATCACGAGGTCGCCGGGGGCCACGTTGCTCACGGCTGACCCGACGGCGCGCACGGTGCCGGCGTTCTCGTGGCCGATGACGTACGGCAGCGGCGGGTGCTGGATCGCCTCCCACTGGCCCTCGAGGATGTGCAGGTCCGTGCGGCACAGGCCGGCGGCGCCGACGTCGACGACGACGTCCCAGGGGCCCTTCACCTCGGGCTCGGGCACCTCGTCCAGCGACGGCGGCTTGTTGTACTCGTGCACGCGCAGGGCCTTCACGGCGCTCCTCCTCGTCGAGGCCCCGCCGGCCCGGTCGCCGGAGGGGGTCGGGCACCAGCCAACCCAGCGGCGGGGGGCTGCGCCAGCGCACGTCTCAACCTGCGACGCGCTCGACCTCGCCAGGCTCGCGGGCGGGGTCCAGGAGCAGCGCGTGCCGCTCCACCAGCGGCAGCACCTCCGCCACGGTGACCTCCCGGCCGAGCTCCGCGGACAGCGTCGTCACGCCGGCGTCGGCGATGCCGCACGGCACGATCGCGCCGTAGGCGCCGAGGTCGTTGTCGCAGTTCAGGGCGAACCCGTGCATGGTCACCGACTGCGCCACGCGGATGCCGATCGCCGCGACCTTGCGCCCTTCCACCCACACGCCGCTGCGGCCCCTGACGCGCTCCGCGACCACGCCGAGGTCCGCGCAGACGGTGATGAGCAGCTCCTCCACCCGGCGCACGTGCTTGACCACGTCGATGCGGCCGGCCAGCGACAGGACCGGGTACCCGACCAGCTGGCCCGGTCCGTGCCAGGTGATCCGCCCGCCCCTGTCGACGTCGATGACAGGTGCGGCACTGCCCGCGCCGTCGCCGACCGGCCTGTCGGCGGGCTCGGTGAGCTTGCCGGCGGTGAACACCGGAGGGTGCTCCAGCAGCAGGAGGGCGTCACCCCGGCGACCGGCGACGACGTCGGCGTGGACGCTGCGCTGCAGCTCCCAGGCCTGGAGGTACTCCACGAGGCCGCCGGCTCCGACGCCGCCGACCCGCTCCACCACAGGGCCCTGGTGCACCGGCCTAGGGTAGTCCGGTGCGCGTGGGCCTCGTCGGGTACGGCGACTCCGGTCGCTCCTTCCACGTCCCGCTGCTGCGGGCCGCTGGCGCGGAGGTGGCGGTGGTGGCCACCCGCGACGCCGTCCGCAGCGCCGCCGTCCGCTCGGACCTGCCCGGCGCGCGCGTGGTTCCCGACCTCGACGCCCTGCTCGACCTGGGCACGGCCGCGGTGGACGTCGTCGTCCTGGCCTCCCCGTCCGGCGTGCACGCCGAGCAGGCGATCGCCTGCACGGCCGCGGGCCTCGCCGTCGTCGTCGACAAGCCCCTCGCGGTGGACGCGCCGCAGGCGCAGCGGGTGGTGGAGGCCGCCGAGCGCGCCGGGACGGTGCTGACCACGTTCCAGAACCGCCGCCACTCCGACGAGCACCGCACCCTGCGTCGCCTCCTGGAGCGCGGTGAGGTGGGCCGGCCCTACCGCTTCGAGCGCCGCTGGGAGCGGTGGCGCCCGGTCCCCAAGCAGCGCTGGCGCGAGAACGCGCCCGCTGAGGCCGGCGGCGGGCTGCTGCTCGACCTGGGCAGCCACGTGGTGGACGCCGCCGTCGACCTGTTCGGGCCGGTCAGCGCCGTCTACGCCGAGCTGGCGGCGCGCACGACGCCGTCCGAGGACGACGCCGTGCTCGCCCTGACCCACGCCAGCGGCGTGCGGTCCCACCTCGCGGTCGGGTCGCTGGTGGGAGCGCCAGGACCGCGCACGCGCCTGCTCGGGACGTCGGGCGCCTACGTCGTCACCGACTTCGAGGGCGAGCCCGCGGCGTTCTCCGGCTTCACCGACGCACCCCGCTGCACCGGCTGGGTAGTGGCCGGCGCCGAGCGCCGTCCGGTGCCCACCGCGCCGGGGGAGCCCGCCGACTTCTACCGCGCCGTCGCCGCCGCGGTGCGTGCCGGGGACCCGGCGGCCGTCCCGGTGCCCCCGCGCGAGACGATGCACGTAGCGCAGGTGCTCGACGCCGCCCGCACGAGCGCCGCCGAGCTCCGGGTGGTCACGCTGCCGCAGGCGCCGGCGGGCGCAGGCCCAGCGCGTTGAGCACCGCGCCGGCCGCGCGCCGGCCCGAGGTCAGCGCACCCTGCTGGCTGGCGGTGTCGCGGTGGTCGCCGGCCAAGAAGACGCCGTCGCCGAGCGCCGGGTCCTGCCGGGCGCGCAGCGGCGGCAGGAGCGCGGGCAGCGCGTGCGGCACCGCGCTGGTGGCGACGAGCTCCCAGTCGGCGGTCCCCTGGCCCCAGAGGTGCTCGAGCTGGCGGAGCACCACCGGCTCCAGCCCGGGCCCGTCGCCCGGACCGGCACCGAGGACCGTGCTCGCGACGAGGTGCCGGCCGGTCGGCCCGTAGCCGGGGGCGACGGCCGTCATGACGGCGCTGTTGACCACCGGGCCGCGCCGGTCCCCGTCGAGGTGCAGCAGCCGGGCCCGCGACCCGCGCGCCGGCTGCTCCGGCGCCTCGTGCCAGAACGTCGTCAGGCCGCGGGGGGCGGGCACCTCCAGCCCCGGCAGCAGGTCCTGGGCGGCCCAGGGGTCGGTGGCGACGACGACGGTGCGCGCGGTGAGCTCGCCGTCCGCGGTGCGCACCCGCACCCCGCCGGCGCCGGCACGGACCTCCTCCACCGCGGTGCCCAGGCGCAGCTCGGTGCCCGGCAGGGCTGCCAGCCGACCGGCGAGCAGGTCAGGGAGGCGCTGAACGCCGTCCGGCGGGACACCGGGGGTCCCCAGCACGAACGAGCGCACCACCAGCCGCGCGAAGGACGCCGAGGTGCGGCCCTCGTCGTCGCCCAGGACGCCCGCCAGGAAGGGGTCGACCACGCCGGTGCGCAGCTTCCCGCGCACGCCGGCGCGGTCGAGCGCGCTGGCGAGCGGCTCGTCGGCGCCGTCACGGACGCTGCGGGGGTCCGCGGTGGCGGCGCGCAGCGCCCACGCGAGGAACGCCGCCTTCTCCCGCGGCGACCCCAGCGGCGCGAGCAGCGAGGGCAGCGCGGCTGCGGGGAGTCGTCGCGGGTCCCCGAGGAGGTGGTGGTGGCGGCCGCTGGCCACCGCGGCGCCCGCGCCGAACGGCTGCAGGGCCAGCTCGGCCAGTCCGCCCTCGCCGAGCACCCGGCGCAGCGCCGGGTAGGCGGGGTTGACGAGCTGGAACCCGCGGTCCACCCGGAAGCCGCCGGCGTCATCGGTGCGGACCCGGCCCCCGGGCCCGTCGCCGGACTCCAGCACGAGCACGCCCGCGCCGGCCTCGGCCAGCCGCAGCGCGCACGCCAGCCCCGCCAGGCCGGCACCGACCACCACCGCGTCGAGCCCGTGATCCACGGCACCAGTTGTCCACAGGCGGGCCGCCGGCGCCAGCGGGACGCGCCGACGGCCGGGCAGGGTGAGCCCGTGATCCCCTCCGCACCGCAGGTGCCCGGTCTCCTCGTGGGCACCCCCGTGGCGCCGCCGGTCCCCGGACGCCCCACCGCCTGGTGGGCCCTCGACGAGGACGGGCGCGACGTCGTGGTCCAGCGGGTCCGTCCCGCCGGCGGCACCGGGCCGGTCGCGGGGCTCGACGAGGCCTCCCTGCGCCGGCGCCTCGCGCACCCGCACGTCGCCGCTCTGCTCAGGGTGGTGCGCTGCCGGGAGGGCGCGGTGCAGGTGCTGGGCCCCGCTGCCGGTGGCTCGCTGGCGGACCTCCTCGGCGAGCGGACGGCGCTGGCGCCGGGGGAGGTGGCGCTGCTGGTGGCGGGGCTGGGCAGCGCCCTCGCCTGCCTGCACGAGGAGGGCCTCGTCCACGGCGAGGTCTGCGCCGAGGGCGTCCTCCTCGACGGCGGCGGCCTGCCGCTCCTGCTCGGCTGGGGCGGGGCGCGTGCTGCGGTGCCGGAGGGACGGCGCCGCAGGGAGCTGCGCCAGCGCTCCACCGGTGCCCGACCGCGCCCGCCGGTTCCGACACCTCCTGGCGACGTGCGGTCACTGGCGGCGCTCGGCCTGCAGGCACTGGGGCCCGCCGGCACCCCCTCCCCTCAGGACGACGAGCGGGACGCCCTGGTCGCGCTGCTGCGCGCGGCGCGAGACGCCGAGGAGGCGGCCGCTCCGCGCGCCGAGGACCTCGCCCGCGCCTGCTGGGAGGCGGTGCGCCCGGTGCCCCTGGGGGCGGCCCGCCCGCCGGCGGCCGCGCAGGGCGCGTTGGTGACGCAGCGCATCCGCCGCACCGCGGCGCGCGTCGAGGTCGGGGGCAGCCACGACCGCCAGTCCGCCCGGCGCGGACGGCTGCGCGCGCACCTGTCGCGCCACCCGCTGCGCTGGGCGGGTGGGCTGCTGGCCCTCGCCCTGGTCACCGGCGGCGCGGCCGCGCTGGGCGCCGCGCCCCGTCCGGACGCGCGCCTGGCCGGTGACGACCCCGCCGCCGCCGTCGCGGCCCTCGCGGCGCTGCGGCTGCGGGCCGTGGTCGAGCACGACCCCGAGCTGCTCGACGCGGTGGACGTGGCCGGGTCAGCGCCTGCCCGCGCCGACGCGGCCCTGCTGGACGAACTGGCCGGCAGCAGGGTGGAGGGTGCCTCCACGCAGGTGGTGTCGGCGCTGGTGGAGCACCGGCAGGGCTCGCAGGCCTGGGTGCGGGTGGTGACGCGCACCAGCGCGCACCGCATCACGACCGGTGACCAGGTCGCGGACGTGCCGGACAGCGGCCCCGTCACCTCACGCCTCCTGCTGCACCTCGACGGCGGCAGGTGGAAGGTCGCCGAGACGGCGTGAGCTCAGTGGGCCAGCGTCCAGCGGACCGCGGACGCCAGGTCGGGGTGGCTGAAGCGGAACCCGCTCTCGAGCAGGGCCTTCGGGGCCAGTCGCCGGCTGGCGAGGACCTCCTCGGCGAAGCCGCCCAGCGCCGCGCGCAGCGCCGCGGCCGGCACGGGGAGCACGGCGGGGCGGTGCAGCGCCGCAGCGAACTCCTTGATGATCTGGCCGCTGGGGCGCGGGTCAGGCGCCACGAGGTTCACCGGTCCCGACACCTCCGCGTGCAGGAGGTGGTCGATGGCGCGCAGCTCGTCCTCGAGCGAGATCCACGACCACCAGTCGCGGCCGGAGCCCAGCGGGCCGCCCAGTCCCAGGCGGACCAGGGGGAGCACCTGGCCGAAGGCCCCGCCGCTGGAGGCCATGACGAGCCCCGTGCGCAGCGAGACGGTGCGGATGCCAGCGGCGCGTGCCGGGGCGGCGGCCGCCTCCCAGGCCACGCAGCACCGGGCGAGGAACTCCTCGCCCGCGCTGGAGGACTCGTCGAGCGGCTCGTCGCCGCGGTCGCCGTAGTAGCCGATGGCACTGCCCTGCAGCAGCACCTGCGGCGGCTCGTCGAGGGCGGCGAGCGCCCGGGCGAGGGTCGCGGTGGACGACGTGCGCGACTCCACCACGGTCCGCCGGTAGGACTCCGTCCAGCGGTGGTCGCCGACGCCCGCGCCAGCGAGGTTCACCGCCGCGTCGACCCGGCCCAGCAGGGCCGGGTCGAGCCGGCCGGACGCCGGGTCCCACTGCACCTCACCGGGTGCGGTGGGAGCCCGGCGCACCAGCGTGACGACGTCGTGGCCGGCGCCGCGCCACCAGCGGACGAGCGGCTGCCCGATCATGCCGGACGCGCCGGCCGCGACGATCCTCACGCTGCTGCTGCTCCTGCCCGGCTCAGAGGCCGAGCTCGGCCTCGAACGCGCCGTCCTCGAGACGCGTCTTCAGCGCCACGAGGAAGCGAGCGGCGTCCGCTCCGTCCACCAGGCGGTGGTCGTACGAGAGCGCCAGGTACATCATCGAACGGACGGCGATGACGTCGTCCCCGTCCGGCCCGGTCACCACCGCGGGCCGCTTGACGACGGCGCCGGTGCCGAGGATGGCCACCTGCGGCTGGTTGATGATCGGGGTGTCGAACAGGGCGCCGCGGCTGCCGGTGTTCGTGATGGTGAAGGTGCCGCCGCCGAGCTCGTCCGGCGTCACCTTGTTGTCGCGGGTGCGCTTGGCGAGGTCGCCGATCTTGCGGGCGATGCCGGCGAGGTTGAGGTCGCCGGCGTCCTTGACCACGGGCACCAGCAGGCCGCGCTCGGTGTCGACCGCGATGCCGATGTTCTCCTGCGGGTGGTAGACGATCGACTCGCCCTCGATGCTGGCGTTGACCTGCGGGTACTGCTTCAGCGCCTCGACCGTGGCCAGGGTGATGAAGGGCAGGTAGCTCAGCGACGCGCCCTCGCGGGCCTTGAAGGCGTCCTTGGCGCGCTCGCGCAGCTTGGCGATGCGCGTGACGTCGACCTCCACCACGGTGGTCAGCTGCGCGGAGACCTGCAGCGACTCGACCATGCGCTGCGCGATGACCTTGCGCAGGCGGCTCATCTTCTCGGTGGTGCCGCGCTTGGCGGAGATGCTCGGAGCGGCCGGGGCCTTCGACCCCGACGACGCAGCCGACGACGAGGCGGCGGGAGCCGACTGCGACGACGGGGCGGCCTTCGCCTTGGCGGCCTCGGCGGCCTTGAGCACGTCCTCCTTGCGGATGCGCCCACCCACGCCGGTGCCGGTCACGGTGGTCAGGTCCACGCCCTCGCTGGCGGCGAGCTTGCGCACCAGGGGGGTCACGTACGCCGACACGTCGGCCGGGGCCTTCGGGGCCGTGCTGCTGGGTGCCACCGGCGGCGTGACGCCACCACCGGTCTGCGGGGCCGGGCTGTTGTAGTCCTCGCTGGCCTGCTCGGCGCCGCTGGCGCTGGCGGGCGCCTCGGGAGCGACCTGCCGGTCCGGCACGTCCGCCTGGGACGGCGTGGAGGACGACTGCTGCTTCGACGACGACGAGCTGGACTCGGCCTCCAGCGCCTGCTGCTCGGCCTTCTCCCGCTCCTGGACCTCGTCGGCCAGCGAGCCGGCAGCGCGGTCCTCGTCACCCCCACCGGAGCTGGCTGAGCCGCCCGAGCCGCCGATGACAGCGAGCTTCGCTCCCACCTCGGCGGTCTCATCCTCGGCGACGAGGATCTCGGAGAGCGTGCCCGCGAAGGGCGAGGGGATCTCGGTGTCGACCTTGTCGGTGGAGACCTCCAGCAGCGGCTCGTCCACCTCGACGGTGTCGCCGACGCTCTTGAGCCAGCGCGTGACGGTGCCCTCGGTGACCGACTCGCCCAGGGCGGGCATCGTCACGGCCTGGCCGTCGCCACCGCCGGACGACGAGCCCGAGCTCTTCGGGGTCTCGGCCTGGGGGGCTTCCGCCTCCGGCTGCTCGGCCTTCGGCGCGGGCTCAGGGGCCTGCTCGGACTCGGTGGCGGCCTGGCCGCCGTCAGAGCCGGAGGACGCGCCCTCGGACGCGTCCCCGATGACGGCGAGCTTCGCGCCGACCTCGGCGGTCTCGTCCTCGGCGACGAGGATCTCGGTCAGGGTGCCCGCGAAGGGCGAGGGGATCTCGGTGTCGACCTTGTCGGTCGATACCTCGAGCAGCGGCTCGTCGACCTCGACGGTGTCGCCGACGTTCTTGAGCCAGCGGGTGACGGTGCCTTCGGTGACGCTCTCGCCGAGAGCCGGCATCTCCACGGACGGCATGGGTGTGTCTCCTCGAGGGGTGGGGTCGAGCTCGGGCTGGCCGGGGGACCCGGGCTCAGGCGTGCGAGTGGAGCGGCTTGCCGGCCAGCGCCAGGTGCGCCTCGCCGAGCGACTCGTTCTGGGTGGGGTGCGCGTGGACCAGCTGCGCGACCTCCTCGGGCAGCGCCTCCCAGTTGACGATCAGCTGGGCCTCGCCCACCTGCTCGCCCATCCGGGCGCCGACGGCCACGAAGCCCACGATCGGCCCGTCCTTGCGGCGGATGAGCTTGACGAAGCCCTGCGTGCCGAGGATCTGGCTCTTGCCGTTCCCGGCGAGGTTGTACTCGAGGGACTCGACCTGGTCGGCCCCGTAGGCCTCCTCGGCCTGCTTCTGCGACAGGCCCACCGACGCGATCTCCGGGTCGCAGTACGTGACGCGCGGGATGCCGGAGTCGATCACGGGGACCGGGTTGAGGCCGGCGATCTGCTCGGCCACGAAGACCCCGTGCGCGAAGCCGCGGTGGGCCAGCTGCAGGCCGGGGACGATGTCGCCGACGGCGTAGAGGCCCTCCACGCCGGTGCGCAGGCGCTCGTCGGTGATGACGAAGCCCCGCTCGACCTCCACGCCCTGCTCCTCGTACCCGAGGCCGGCGGTCACGGGGCCCCGGCCCACGGCCACGAGCAGGTAGTCGGCCGTGAGCTGCTCGCCGGACTCCAGCGAGACGGTCACGCCGGAGTCGTCCTGGGTGACCCCGGAGAAGCGGACGCCGGTCTTGAAGCCGATCTTGCGCTTGCGGAAGGCGCGCTCGAGGGCCTTGGAGGCGGCCTCGTCCTCGACCGGGACCAGGCGGGGCAGGGCCTCGACGATGGTGACGTCGGCCCCGAAGGACTTCCAGGCGCTGGCGAACTCCACGCCGATCACGCCGCCGCCGAGGATGATCACGCTGTTCGGCACGTGGTCGAGCTGGAGCGCGTGCTCGCTGGTGATGACGCGCCCACCGAGCTCCAGGCCCGGGAGCGAGCGCGAGTAGGAACCGGTGGCGAGCACGACGTTCCTGCCGGTGTACCGCTGGCCGTCCACCTCGACGGTGTCACGGGTGACGAGCTTGCCCTCGCCCTCCACCAGGGTGAGCTTGTGGGCCTTCGCCAGACCCTGCAGGCCCTTGTACAGGCGGCCGATGGTGCCGTCCTTGTACTTGTTGACGGCCGGCATGTCGATGCCCTCGAAGGTGGCCTTGACGCCGAACTGCTCGCTCTCGCGGGTCGCGTCGGCGACCTCAGCGGCGTGCAGCAGCGCCTTGGTGGGGATGCAGCCGCGGTGGAGGCAGGTCCCGCCGAGCTTGTCCTTCTCGACCAGGGCGACGCTCAGCCCGAGCTCGGCCGCCCGGAAGGCCGCCGCGTACCCGCCGCTGCCACCGCCCAGGATGACGACGTCGTAGACAGACTCGGCCACCAGATGCTCCTCCACTCGCGTGTCGGCGGCACGGCGGCATCCCTGCCGCGCCGCGCTCACCCGCCATGCTCCCAGACGCCGTTACCGTGTGCCGCGTGGGTCTGCTCAAGCGCCTGGGCCTCGGCCGCTCCTCGTCCCGACCTCCCGCCGCTGGTCGCGGGGGACGCCGCGGGGGTGGGCCGGACTCGGCCCACCTGGCGGAGTTCGCCGCCACGCGCACCGGCGTCGAGGCCTACGTGGAGCCTGCGACCAACGTCACACCGACCACCGTGGTGCTCGTCGCGCAGGACGGCGAGTGGACGCGCCGGCGCGTCCCGGACCCGGCGACGGCGCGCGACTTCGCGCGCCGCGCCGGCATCCCGGTCTACGACGTCAACCTCACCGGCTACCCGCAGCGCATGCGGGAGTGGACGGCCCGCAAGCGCCGCGAGGAGGGCGGGCTCTAGGCCAGGTCCTCTGCGAGGGCCACGAGGGTGCGCACCGCGTGCCCGGTGCCGCCCTTGCCGGTGTAGCCGTGGGGCCCGTGCTCGTTGAAGGCCGGGCCGGCGATGTCGAGGTGCGCCCACGGGATGCGCTCGCCGTCCGGACCTGCCGGCACGAACTCCCGCAGGAAGAGGCCGGCCACGAGCATGCCGCCGTTGCGGTCGCCGATGTTGGCGATGTCGGCCACGGGGGAGTCGAGCGAGGCGCGCAGCTCCTCCGGCAGCGGCATCGGCCAGAACTGCTCCCCGGCGCGCTCGGCGGCGGCCAGCACGGCGGTGCGCAGGAGGTCGTCGCCCATGACGGCGCTGACGCGCGACCCGAGGGCCACCACCTGGGCGCCGGTGAGGGTGGCGACGTCGACGAGGGCGTCGGGCTGCTCCTCGCCAGCTGCGACCAGGGCGTCGGCCATGACGAGGCGGCCCTCGGCATCGGTGTTGAGCACCTCGACGGTGCGCCCGCCGTAGGTGGTGAGCACGTCGGAGGGCCGCTGGGCGGTGCCGGACGGCATGTTCTCGGCCAGGGCGAGCCAGCCGGTGACGCGCACGGGCAGGTCGAGCCGGGCGGCGGCCACCACCGCCGCCAGCACGGCGGCGGCGCCGGCCATGTCGCACTTCATGGTCACCATGCCGGTCGGCGGCTTGAGCGACAGACCGCCGGAGTCGAAGGTGATGCCCTTGCCCACGAGGGCGAGGTGGGCCTTGGGACGCGAGGGGGCGTGCTCCACCCTCACCAGGCGCGGCGGGCGCTCGGAGCCCTGGCCCACGCCGAGGATGCCGCCGTACCCGCCGGCGGCCAGCGCCTCCTCGTCGAGCACGGTGACCTTGACCCGGGTGCCCTTCGCGGCGTCGCGCGCCGCCTGGGCGAAGGTCTCGGGGTAGAGCTCGTTCGGCGGCGCGTTGACGAGGTCGCGCACGCTGGACACGGCGTCGGCGAGCACGGCGGCCCGCTCGACGCGCGCCGCGAGCTCGCGGTCGCGCGCCAGCGGCGTCAGCAGCTCCAGCGACGCCACGGGCGGCTTCGAGCTCTCGGCGGTGCGGGCGCGCTGGGCGCGGTAGGCGTAGGCGCCGAGCAGGGCGCCCTCCGCGACCGCCGCGGCGCTCTCGAGGTCGTCGGCGGGCAGGGCCAGCGCGGCGGAGGCGACGCCGGCCAGCGAGCGGGCGGCGGCGCCCGCAGCGCGGCGCAGCTGCTCCGCGCCCGGCGCGCCCTCCTCGTCGAGCGGCCCGGTGCCGGTGAGGACGACGACGGCGGCGCGCACGGACTCGCCACCGGGCAGGCGCAGCACCTCGTCGGCCTTCCCGCTCACGCCGAGGGCGGTGAGCGCCTCAGGTGACAGCGCGGACCGCAGCGGGCGGGGGAGCGACTCCGCCCCCAGCACCTGCGGCCCGGGGGCCACGGCGAGCACGAGCGCGTCAGCCTTGGCGCGGGCGGGGGCGGTGGTCGAGGCGCGCAGGTCGGTCACGCCAGACCAACCTAGTGCGGCAGGCCCAGCAGCAGCGACCCGCCCCAGACGGCCGCGGCCGTCGTCGCCAGCGCGAACAGACCCACCCAGAGCAGCCCCGGCACGCCGGTGAGCCGGGCCAGCTGGTCGGCGTCGCTGCCGCTGCGCCCACCACCGCGACCGGTGCGGCGCGAGCGCGCCAGCTCGGCCACGCCGCGCGGCGCGCCGAGCAGCAGGCCCCACGCCAGCAGCGCCGCGACGGCCTGGAGCGCAGGGGCCGGCGCCCACCAGGTCACCACCCCCACCGGGACGGCGGTGGCGGCCAGCGCACCGACGGCCCGCCACCCGCGCACCTGCACCGCCAGCAGGGCCAGCGCCAGCAGCACCGCCCAGAGCACGGCCGCGGGGCGTCCCGCGGCCAGCAGCGCCGCCGCGCCCAGCCCCACCAGCGCCGGAGCCGGGTAGCCGGCCAGAAGCACAGCGACCACGCCGAGCCCTCGCGCCGGCCCCACGGACACCGTCACCGCGGAGGCGTCGGGGTGCAGGCGGATGCCGCGCAGGCGCCGGCCGGCCAACGCCGCGACCACCCCGTGCCCGCCCTCGTGGGCCAGCACCAGGGCCGTCCGCCAGGCCCGCCAGCTCGGCCGCCACGCGACCACTCCCAGCGCCACCAGCCCGGTGGCCAGGGCCGTCTCCACGGGGAGCGCTGGAGCCAGCGCCGTGGCCCGCGACCACGCCTGTTCGAGCCAGCTCACGTCTCGGTGAGCTGCCCGGCCTCGACGTGCCAGCGGCGGGTCAGGCGCACCGCCTCCAGCAGCCGCCGGTCGTGGCTGACCAGCAGCAGCGTGCCGGTGTAGGCCTCGAGGGCCTCCTCGAGCTGCTCGATCGCGGGCAGGTCGAGGTGGTTGGTGGGCTCGTCCAGCACGAGCAGGTTGACGCCCCGCGCCTGGAGCACCGCCATCGCGGCGCGGGTCCGCTCGCCCGGCGAGAGCGTGGCCGCCGGCCGCAGCGCGGTGTCGCCCTTGAGCCCGAACTTCGCCAGCAGCGTGCGGACCTCTGCGGGAGGCGGGTCGTCGGGGAGCTGGGCGCGCACGGCGTCGAGCAGGGGAGCGCCGCGCCGGCCGCCGTCGTCGTCGTCGTCGTCCAGCGACCTGCGGGCCTGGTCGACCTCGCCGACCAGCGTGCTGGCCCCCAGCGACGCGGTGCCCTCAGCCGGCTCGGCGCGGCCGAGCAGCGCAGCCAGGAGCGTGGTCTTGCCGGCGCCGTTGGGACCGGTGATGCCGATCCTGTCGCCGGCGTCCACCTGGGCGCTCACCGGTCCGAGCTGGAAGCCCCCGCGGCGCACCACCGCGCCCGACAGCACCGCGGCCACTGACGACCCGCGGGGCGCGGCGGCGATGGAGTAGCGCAGCTCCCACTCCTTGCGGGGCTCCTCCACCACCTCCAGGCGCTCGATGCGGCGCTCGGTCTGGCGGGCCTTGGCGGCCTGCTTCTCGGTGGACTCGCGCTTGAACGCCTTGGAGACCTTGTCCGGGTCCTTCGCCTTGCGGACGGCGTTCTTGACCCCCTTGTCCATCCAGGCGCGCTGCGTGCGGGCGCGCTCCTCCAGACCGGCCCTGGTGTCGGCGAACTGGTCGTACGCCTCGCGCGCGTGACGTCGCGCCACGGCCCGCTCCTCGAGGTAGGCCTCGTAGCCGCCGCCGTAGACGCCGACCTGCTGCTGGGCGAGGTCGAGCTCCACCACGGTCGTCACGGTGCGGGTGAGGAACTCGCGGTCGTGGCTGACGACGACGACGCCGGCGCGCTGCTCGGCCACGAACCGCTCCAGGCGCGCGAGGCCGGCGAGGTCGAGGTCGTTGGTGGGCTCGTCGAGCAGGAGCAGGTCGAAGCGCGACAGCAGCAGTGCCGCCAGCCCCGCCCGCGCCGCCTGCCCGCCCGACAGGGACGTCATCAGGGCATCGGTGGGCACGTCCAGGCCCAGGTCGGCCAGCACCGCCGGGACGCGGTCCTCCAGGTCGGCGGAGCCGAGGGCCATCCACCGCTCGAACGCCGCGGCGTAGGCGTCGTCGGAGCCGGCGTCGCCGCGCTCCAGCGCCGCCAGGCTCGCGTCGAGCTGCTCCTGCGCACGGGCCACTCCGGTGCGGCGCGCCAGGTGCTCGGCCACGGTCTCCCCGGGGCGCCGGTCGACCTCCTGGGGCAGGTGGCCCACGGCGGCGCCCGGCGGGGACAGTGCGACGGAGCCGGACGCGGGGTCGTCCTCGCCGGCGAGCAGCCGCAGCAGCGTCGACTTGCCGGCGCCGTTCGCGCCGACGAGCCCGACGACGTCGCCGGGGGCCACCACGAGGTCCAGCCCGGTGAAGAGGGTGCGGTCGGCGTGCCCGGCCGACAGGCCCCGGGCGACGAGGGTCGCGCTCACCGGCGCATCACGCCGGCAGCTCCGCGGCGACGTCGGACATCACGTCGGCCTCGAGGCCGGACAGGTCCAGCACGTCGGTGGCGGCGTCGTCGAGGCGGTCGGACAGGGCGTCGACCCCGGGGGAGAGCACGAGCAGCGGACCGGTCTCGGCGAGCGCGGCGAAGATGCCGTCGTTGCTCACGACGAGCACCTGCGGCCCGTCCTCCCCGGCGTCCAGGGCGGTGCGGGCGTCGGCGGCGGCGGCCTCGAGCAGGACGTGGTCGGCCACGTCGGATCCGTCCGCCACGGGCACGGCGCGGCTGGCGAACTCGGCCAGGTGGGGGCGGGCCCGCTCCACGGCCCCCGCCTGCCCGGCCAGGTGCGCGCTGTCGGCCTGGCGGGCCAGGGTCACGACGGCGGCCATGCGCGCCCGCCACCGCGCCGGGCCGGCGCGCAGGTTGTCGAGGTCCACCAGGAGGACCCGCCGCACGGGCAGCGACAGCCACAGCGGCCGGTCGGTGAGGAGGGCGCACAGCGCGTCAGCCAGGGGGTCAGCGGGCTCCGCCGCCACGGGCCGCCGGGGCCTGCGGGCGCGCAGCGCCGCGAGGTCGACCCACTCGTAGTCGTCGGCCTCGCTCGGCCCGCCTCCCAGCCCCACGGACGACATCCTCGCAGGGCGATCTAGCGTGACCGCATGAGCGCCGCACCGACGCCGGTCCTGAGCCGGTGGACCTGGGCCTTCGAGGACGCCGACGGCTCTGCCGTGAGCCCCTCCGAGCCCGCCCAGCCCGATGCCGGCTTCACCGCGCAGGCGGACGCCGAGCAGTGGGTGGGCCTGCAGTGGCGGGACCTGCTCGCCGCGGGCGCGGAGGGTGCGGTGCTGCTGCGCGACGGCGTGCGGGTCTACGGCCCGATGCCCCTGCGCCCGGCCGAGTAGCCCGGGCGCCAGCGGCTCAGGCGACCTTCTGGCCCCGGGTCACCTGCGGCTTGGGGATGCGGCTGCGGCGCAGCTGCAGCGCGCGCATCACGGCGTAGCCGACGACGCCGGTGCGGAAGAGCGCCTCGTCACCGAACTTCGCGGCCACCAGGCGGCGCACCTTCCGGCGCAGGAGCAGGGAGTCGACGACGACGGCGATGAGGCCGACGTAGAGCAGCGCGTACGACGCGAGGAACAGCACGTTGTTGCCCGAGCTGCTCACGGCCAGCTGCACGAGCAGCAGGACGAGCACGAACGGCAGGAAGTACTCACCGAGGTTGCGGCGCGAGTCCACGACGTCGCGGACGAACCGCTTCACGGGGCCGCGGTCGCGCAGGGCGAGGTACTTCTCCTCGCCGTTGATGCGCCCCTGCTGCACGCGGCGGCGCTCTGCGCGCAGCGCCTCCTTGGAGCTGGCGCTGGCCGCCCTGCGGTCGGTCGGGACGAGGGGACGGCGGTTGGCCGCCTCGCGCTCGGCGCGCGTCGGGGTGGGCCGGCCCTTGCCCTGGCCCGGCTGAGCAGCGCTGGGCTCCGCGGGCTGGGCAGCGGCGGGGGGTTCCTTCGTCCGTCCGAACACGGGTCAAGAGTAGGTCAAGAGCGGCTGGCCTCGTGGACCATGAACTCGGCCAGCCGATCGCCGTAGCGAGACCTCACCCGGTCGCGCACGCCCTGGTCGTGGCGGGGGACCGGCTCGAGGAAGACCTCGGCGACGTCGGGGAAGGCCTCCTGGACGCCGTCGCCGATGCGCACCATCGCCCGCTCGACCTCTGCGGCGGACAGCGAGTTCTCGAGGTCGAGGCGGGCGCACACGAGCACGGAGTCCGTCCCGAGGGTCAACGTCAGCAGGTCCACCACGGCCTCGACCTCCGGCTCGTCGCCGAGGTGCACGAGCACGGCCCGCACGAGGCGCGGGTCGGCCTGGACGTCGGTGAGCAGCCGCTTGTTGGACAGGCCGAGGCGCAGCGCCACCCCGGCGAGCACCGCGGCGATGGCCAGCGAGGCGATGCCGTCCCAGAACGCGTGCCCCGTCACCTGGTGCAGCGCGTTGCCGGCCGCGGCGAGCACCAGGCCGATGAGGGCGGCGGAGTCCTCGAAGACCACGGTGGTGGCGGTGGGGTCGTCGCTGGTGCGCAGGAAGTCCCGGAACCCCAGCCGGTGCTGGCGGGCCTCGTCGCGGGTCTGCTGCAGGCCGCGCAGCAGCGAGGCCCCCTCCAGCACGAAGGCGACGCCGAGCACCACGTAGTTGATGAGCGGCGACTCGATGTCGTGCTCGCCCGACGTCAGCGCGTGGACGCCCTCGAAGGCGGAGTACAGCGCGCCGGTCACGAAGATCGACCCGGCGGCCAGCAGGGCCCAGAAGTAGCGGACCCGGCCGTAGCCGAACGGGTGGGCGCGGTCGGCCGGCTTGGCGCTGCCCTTCAGCGCGATGAGCAGGAAGACCTGGTTCAGCGTGTCCGCGAAGGAGTGCGCGGTCTCCGCGGCCATCGAGGCCGAGCCCGTCAGCACCGCCGCCACGCCCTTGGCCACCGCCACCGCGAGGTTGGCCCCCAGGGCCACGAGGACGGTGACCTTGCTCTCGCCGCCGGGGCGGGCTCCGGTCTTCTCGGTGTCCTCAGGCACGCGCTGAGGATGGCCCGCCTCGGCCCGGTCCGCGCGCCGAGCCGCAGCGGTCGTACGGTCGGGACCCATGACGAGCCCCCTGTCGAGCTCCGCGTCGAGCCGTGTGGAAGACGCCGTCCGCGAGGTGCTGCCGGGGGTCCGCGCCGACCTCGAGGCACTGGTGAGGATCCCCAGCGTCTCGGCGACCTCCCCGGACGAGGTGCGCCGCAGCGCCGACGCGGTCGTGGAGCTGCTGCGCTCCGCGGGCCTGCCCGACGTCGTCGTCCTGTCCTCCGCCCGCCCCGACGGCAGCCCGGGGATGCCCGCCGTGGTCGGCCGCCGGCCCGCCCCCGCCGGCGCGCCCACCGTGCTGCTCTACGCCCACCACGACGTCCAGCCGCCCGGCACCCCCGAGGGGTGGGCCAGCCCCGCCTTCGAGCCGACCGAGCGCGACGGCCGCCTCTTCGCCCGCGGCGCCGCCGACGACAAGGCCGGCGTGCTCGTGCACGTCGGCGCGCTCCGCGCGCTGCTGCCGGCGTGGGGGCCCCAGGACGGCGTCGGCGTCGTCGTCTTCGTCGAGGGGGAGGAGGAGGTCGGCTCGCCGTCCTTCTCCGCCTTCCTCGCCGAGCACCGCGAGGCGCTCGCGGGCGGGGCGGGCTCGGCGGGGCCCGACGTCGTCGTCGTCGCCGACTCCGACAACTGGTCGGTCGACACCCCCTCGCTCACCACGAGCCTGCGGGGCCTGGTGGACGCCACGGTCACCGTCCGCACGCTCGACCACGCCGTGCACTCCGGCATGTACGGCGGTCCCGCTCTCGACGCCACCACCGCGCTCGTCCGGCTGCTGGACCGCCTGCGCGACGCCGACGGCGCGATCGCCGTGCCCGGTCTGCGCCCCACCGACGGCCCCGAGCCGACCGGGCTGCCCGAGGTCACCGAGGAGCGGTTCCGCGCCGACGCGGGGGTGCTCGACGGCGTGCAGCTGCTGGGCTCCGGTCCGCTGGCGCAGCGCCTGTGGCACCGGGCGGCGCTGACCGTCATCGGCGTGGACGTCACGCCCATCGAGCGGGCCTCGAACACGCTCGCCGCCTCCGCCCGCGCCCGCCTGTCCCTGCGGGTGCCGCCGGGCCTGGCGCCCGAGGCGGCCTTCGGGCTGCTGCGGGACCACCTGCTCGCCACCGCGCCGCACGGCGCGCACGTGGAGGTGGAGCTCGACGAGTCCGGCCAGCCCTTCGCCGGGGACGTCGACGGGCCCGTCTACGACGCCGCCCGCGCCGCCCTGGCCCGCGCCTGGGGCCTGGCCTCCGCCGACGACGTCGTCCACGCCGGCGTGGGCGGGTCCATCCCCTTCATCGCCGAGCTGGTCGAGGCCTTCCCCGCCGCCACGGTCCTCGTCACCGGTGTGGAGGACCCCGACACCCGCGCCCACGGCCACGACGAGTCGCTCTCGCTGGCCGTCTTCGAGCGGGCCCTGCTGGCCGAGGCCCTGCTGCTCGACTCGCTCGCATGAGGGTCCTGGTCGCCCCGGACGGCTTCACCGGCACCCTCACCGCCCCCGAGGCGGCGCGGGCGCTGGCGGACGGGTGGCTGTCCGCCCGCCCGGGCGACGAGGTGGACCTGTGCCCGCTGTCCGACGGCGGCCCCGGCTTCCTCGACGTCCTCGAGGCAGCTGCGCCCGCGTCGCGCCGGGTGCTCGTCGAGACGACGGGCCCGCTGGGGGAGCCCGTCAGCGCGCCCGTCCTGCTTTTGGAGGGCGCGACGACGACGGCCGCCGTCGAGTCCGCGCTGGCCTGCGGCACCGCGCTGCTCCCGCCGGGGCCGCCGGCCGAGCGCGACGCGCTGGCCGCCACCACCGCGGGCGTCGGTGCGCTCCTCGCCGCCGCGCGCGCCGCGCTGCCGGCCTCGGGGTCGGGGCGCGTGCTGGTGGGGCTCGGCGGCAGCGCCACCACCGACGGGGGAGCGGGGGCGCTCGCAGCGCTCGCCGGCGGCGCCGGGGCGTCGCGCCACCTGCTGGCCCGCGGCGGCGGCGCCCTGCGCGGCGTCCGGGCCGGGCACCTGCCGTGGCTGCCCGCCCTGCGCGCCTCCTGGTCCGGCGTGGACCTGGTCGCTGCCACCGACGTCGACGTGCCCCTCCTCGGCCCGCACGGGGCCGCGCACGGCTTCGGGCCGCAGAAGGGCGCCTCGCCCGCCGACGAGCACGTGCTCGAGGAGGCGCTGGCCGCCTGGCGCGAGGCCGTCGAGGGGGCGGACCCCACCTCCCGCGGACTGGCCGAGGAGCCGGGGGCCGGGGCGGCCGGCGGCCTGGGGTACGGGCTGCTCGTGCTGGGCGGCCGCCGCCAGGCGGGGGCGCGGGCCGTGGCGGAGGCCGTCGACCTGGCGCAGCGGGCGGCCGCCGCCGACGTCCTCCTCACGGGGGAGGGGTGCCTGGACTGGCAGTCGCTGCGGGGCAAGGTCGTCGCGCAGGTCGCCGAGGTCGGCACGGCGGCCGGCACGCCCGTCGTCGTCGTGGCCGGGCAGGTGCGCCTGGACGCCGCGCTGGTGGCCGCCGGGGGCCTCGCCCTGGCCCAGGCGGTGGTGGAGCACCCCCGCGAGCTCGAGGCGTCCCTGGCGGCGCCGGCGTCGGCGCTGGCCGCCCGGACGGCCCAGGTGGCCCTGACCTGGCCCCGGCGGGCGTAGCCTCGTCCCCGGACCCGCTGGGAAGAGCACCGCCCCACCCGGCGTTGCACCCGCAGACACGCTCGTGACGAGCACCCGTGCCGAGGAGGACCCGTGACCGAACTGGCTGACACGCCCACCACCAAGGAGCACGGCGTCGAGCTGACCGACGTCGCCGCGGAGAAGGTGCGCAGCCTGCTCGAGCAGGAGGGCCGTGACGACCTGCGCCTGCGCGTGGCCGTCCAGCCCGGTGGCTGCTCGGGCCTGATCTACCAGCTCTACTTCGACGAGCGCTTCCTCGACGGGGACGCGGCCCGCGACTTCGGCGGCGTCGAGGTCATCGTCGACAAGATGAGCCGCCCCTACCTCGAGGGCGCGGTCATCGACTTCGCCGACTCGATCGAGAAGCAGGGCTTCACCATCGACAACCCCAACGCGCAGAGCAGCTGCGCGTGCGGCGACTCGTTCCACTGAGCCCCTCGCCGCTCCCGCTGGAGCCGCCGCCGTCCCCGTTCGCCGCGGGGCTGGTGGCGGCTCTCGCGCGTCTGGAGGCCGCCGCGGAGGCCGGTGACGACGTCGGCGAGGTGGCCGGCACCGGTGGCGACCTCGAGCCGGCCACGCTGCTGGCGGGCTACCGCACGGGGCTCTTCCCGATGGGTCTGGGCGGGGGAGGGGCCGGCCCCCTCGGCTGGTGGACGCCCGACCCCCGCGGGGTGCTGCCGCTGGACGGGCTGCGGGTCTCCCGGTCGCTGCGGCGGTCGGCGGCGCGCCTGCCCACGACCGTGGACCTCGCCTTCGGCGACGTCGTCGACGGCTGCGCCGACCCGGACCGTCCCCACCGCTGGATCACCCCGGAGGTGGCGAGCGCCTACGGGCGGCTCCACCGCCTCGGCTGGGCGCACTCGGTGGAGGTCTGGGACGGGGAACCGGGGGAGCGGCTGGTCGGCGGGTTGTACGGCGTGGCCGTCGGAGGGCTCTTCGCCGGTGAGTCGATGTTCTCCCGGGTCAGCGACGCCTCCAAGGTCGCGCTGGTCCGGCTGGTCCGGGTGCTCTCGCGCGACGGCGACCCGCGCCGCCTCCTCGACGTGCAGTGGCGCACCGACCACCTGGCGTCGCTGGGAGTGGTGGAGGTCAGCCGACGGGAGTACGGAGCGCGCCTGCGCGCTGCGCTGGAGGCCCCACCTCCGGTGTGGTGAGCCCCTCGTGACCGGTTGGTGACCCTGCGTCTGATCGTCTGCCGAGTGGGGCAGGTCACAGGTGCGTCGCGGCGCCGCCCCAGTCGGGGCTGCCAGGGTGCCCGCGCGGTACTGTGCCGTCGATCCGGGTCCTCGCCGCGGCGCCCTCGCGGCGGGTGGCACCAGGGCCTCCAGACGAGCAGGAGCGCACGTGTCGCAGCAGCACCGCACGCGGACATCGAGGAGCAGGTCGGGAACGGCCAGGGCGGCCGTCGCCTGGGCCGTCGTGGCCGCATCGGCCACCTTCGTGACCACCGGCTGCACCGCCGCCGTCAACGAGGACGTCAAGCGCGGATGGCTCCCGCCGGACTCGGCCGGCGCCACCACCACCACAGACCTCTCCCAGAACCTCTGGGTCGGCTCCTGGATCGCCGCCCTCGTGGTGGGCGTGATCACGTGGGGCCTGATCCTCTACGCCATCGTGAAGTTCCGGCGGCGCAAGGGCGAGGCGGGCCTCCCGCCCCAGCTGCGCTACAACGTGCCGGTCGAGATGCTCTTCACGATCATGCCGCTGTTCATGGTCGGCGTGCTCTTCTACTTCACCGCCCGTGACCAGCACATCCTCGAGAACCGCTACCAGGAGCCCGCGGTCAACATCGAGGTGGTCGGCAAGCGCTGGGCGTGGGACTTCAACTACACGGACGCCGGGGTCTTCGACTCGGGCATCCAGGCGCAGGAGACCCCTGACGGGCTCGACTTCGACGCCCCGGGGACCATCCCCACGCTCTACCTGCCGGTGGACCAGAAGGTCGAGCTCACCCTCACCGCGCGGGACGTCATCCACGACTTCTACGTGCCGGCCTTCTCCTACAAGAAGGACGTCATCCCCGGCCGCACCAACTACATGAGCATCACCCCCACCAAGGAGGGGACGTTCATCGGCCGCTGCGCCGAGCTCTGCGGCGAGGGCCACAGCCGGATGATCTTCAAGGTGAGGGTCGTCTCGCAGGCCGACTACGAGGCGCACCTGGCGCAGCTGCGGAGTGCCGGCAACGTGGGCCGGCTCGGCCCGGACATCGGCCCGGCGCACAGCCTGGGCGAGGACAGCAACGTCCCCGGCGGGGGCCAGCAGGTCGAGGACCAGCAGGGCGAGAACGCCGGCGGTCAGAACGCTGAGGGGAGCAACGGATGACCACCTACTACGAAGCCGGCGGTGTCGCCGCCGGCTCGCGCTCACGCGCCGTCAGCGACCGCGAGTCCATGGGCCGCATCGTCGTCAAGTGGGTCACGAGCACCGACCACAAGGTCATCGGTGCGATGTACATGATCTCCAGCTTCATCTTCTTCCTCATGGGCGGCGTCATGGCGCTGCTCATCCGGGCGGAGCTGTTCGAGCCCGGCCTCCAGGTCGTCCAGACCGCGGAGCAGTACAACCAGCTGTTCACCATGCACGGCACGGTGATGCTGCTGCTCTTCGCGACGCCGCTGTTCGCCGGCTTCGCGAACGCGATCATGCCGCTGCAGATCGGTTCGCCAGACGTGGCGTTCCCGCGCCTGAACATGCTGTCGTTCTGGCTGTTCCTCTTCGGCTCGCTCATCGTCATGGCCGGCTTCCTCGCGCCGTCAGGTGCGGCGAGCTTCGGCTGGTTCGCGTACAGCCCGCTCTCGGACGACTCCTTCACCCCGGGCATCGGCGGTGACCTGTGGGTGCTCGGCCTGGCGATGAGCGGCTTCGGCACCATCCTCGGCGCCGTCAACTTCATCACCACGATCATCTGCATGCGCGCCCCCGGCATGACCATGTGGCGCATGTCGCTGTTCACCTGGACGGTGCTCATCACGAGCGTCCTGGTGATCATGGCCTTCCCGGCCCTCGCCGCCGCGCTGTTCGCGCTGGCCGCGGACCGCATCTTCCAGGCGCAGGTGTTCAACCCCGAGAACGGCGGCGCCATCCTGTGGCAGCACCTGTTCTGGTTCTTCGGCCACCCCGAGGTCTACATCATCGCGCTGCCGTTCTTCGGCATCATCAGCGAGGTCCTGCCGGTCTTCAGCCGCAAGCCGCTCTTCGGCTACAAGTCACTGGTCTACGCGACGATCGCCATCGCCGGTCTGTCGGTCGCGGTGTGGGCGCACCACATGTACGTGACGGGCGCCGTGCTGCTGCCGTTCTTCGCCTTCACCACGATGCTCATCGCGGTGCCCACGGGCGTGAAGTTCGTGAACTGGATCGGCACCATGTGGGGCGGCTCGATCACCTTCGAGACGCCGATGCTGTGGTCGATCGGCTTCCTCATCACGTTCCTCTTCGGTGGTCTGACCGGCATCATCCTGTCCAGCCCGCCGCTGGACTTCATCGTCTCGGACAGCTACTTCGTGGTGGCCCACTTCCACTACGTGGTGTTCGGCACCGTGGTCTTCGCGATGTTCGCGGGCTTCTACTTCTGGTGGCCGAAGTGGACCGGCCGCATGCTCGACGAGAAGCTCGGCAAGTGGCACTTCTGGCTGCTGTTCGTGGGCTTCCACGGCACGTTCCTGATCCAGCACTGGCTGGGCGTGCGCGGCTTCCCGCGCCGCTACGCGGACTACTCGCCGACCGACCAGTTCACGTGGATGAACCAGTTCTCGACGATCGCCTCGTTCATCCTGGCGGCCTCGTTCATCCCGTTCATGTGGGCGGTCTACAAGGCGGTCCGCTCGCCCAAGGTCGAGGTCGACGACCCGTGGGGCTTCGGCCGCTCGCTGGAGTGGGCGACCGCCTGCCCCGTGCCGCGCCACAACTTCACGTCGCTGCCGCGCATCCGCAGCGAGTCGCCGGCGTTCGACCTGCACCACCCCGAGGTGGCTGCGGCGGACCGCGCGACGCCGGACCAGAACCTGCTCGACAAGCTGGTCGGGGAGCCCGACCTCCGCGGGAAGTGAGACGAGCGTGAAGACCGAGTTCTGGACCTTCGGGGGCGGGGCGTTCTTCTTCCTCCCGCTGGCCGTCGTGTACGGCGTGCTCTCCAGCTGGGAGCCGGTCGGCACGGTGTGCCTCTTCCTCACGGGCGGCCTCGCGAGCCTCATGGGCGCCTACCTGTGGCTGACGGCCCGGCGCATCGACCCGCGCCCCGAGGACGACGCTTTCGGCGAGATCGCCGACGGCGCTGGCGAGCAGGGCGTGTTCCCCCCGCACTCGTGGTGGCCCCTGGCGATCGGCCTCTGCATCGCGCTGGTCGTCTGCGGCCTCGCGGTCGGCTGGTGGATGTCGTTGCTCGGAGGCATCCTCGCGCTGGTCAGCCTGGTCGGCTGGCTGTTCGAGTTCTACCGCGGGGCGCACGCCCACTGACGGCGGTCACGGCCTGACGACGAGGGGCCCCGGAGCACACGCTCCGGGGCCCCTCGTCGTTCCTCGCCCCGCGGGCTTCGCCGCGGAAGACCGGTGAGCGGCTGAGGCCGTCACGCGCCATGGCGCACTTTCCGCGGCACGTGCGCTCGGTGGGTTCCGAGAGGCGCACCCTCCGTGGCGAGTGCGGCAAGGCGGAGGTGAGCAGGCCGTGGGACGGCAGCCGAGCGACCTCCTCAGACCGAGAGCGGGCTCGCGGGCGCATCTGACGCCCCCGTCAGCTGCGGCTGCCGCGCACTCACGCACTCTCCGCCGCACGTGCGCTTCCGGGATGCCTGCGGCGCGCTTTCCGCGGCACGTGCGGTAGATCCTGGGGGCGGGGGAGACCAGGGACGAGAGCGGTGAGGGAAGGAGCAGGCAAGGGCGGTTGCGCACCGGCAGGACTCTGGAGCCGACCGTCTGAGAACGCTGGAGGGGACCCTCAACGCAGTGAGGGGCGGGTCCCGGAATTCCGGGACCCGCCCCTCACGGGAGGGCGTCAGTGACGCTCGTGGACCTCAGTGGCCGTGGCTCGTCTCCGAGCCTCGTCCGACGGCGCCGACGGCGTGAGCGTCGGTGTCGCCCTCGATCGCCTGGCCGTGACCCTCGTCGTGGCCGTGGGCGGCCTCGAGCTCGGCGGGGGTGACGGCGGCGATGTGGTCCTCGAAGAAGAACGCCGACATCCGGGCGCGGAGCTTCTCGAGGCCGGACGCCTTGCCCTGGGGGAGCGGCACCAGGAGGTCGTCCTCGTGCTGGACCAGGTTCCACCGCTCGTAGACGTCGAGGGGCTCGTGCACCTCGAAGTACTCGCCGTCGGCGGTGCGGACGATGCGACCGGTCTCGCGGCCGTGGAGCGCGAGCTCACGGTCGCGGCGCTGCAGGCCCAGGCAGATGCGCTTGGTCACCCAGAAGGCGATCGGCGGCCCCACGAAGAACAGCGCACGGAGCACGTACGTCATGTCGTTGATGGAGATGTGGAAGTGCGTGGCGACGAGGTCGTTGGTGGCCGCCAGGGCCATCACGACGTAGAAGACCAGCGCCGCCACACCGAGGCCCGTGCGCGTGGGCTTGTTGCGGGGGCGGTCGAGCAGGTGGTGCTCGCGGGTGTCACCGCTCAGCCACTGCTCGACCCACGGGTAGGCGATCAGAGCGAGGATCATCAGACCCGGCACCACGGCGCCCGGGAGGAGGATGTTCAGCGACCAGACGTACCCGAACGTGGAGAACTCCGTCGGGATGGGTCCCAGCCACCCCGGCATGAGACGCAGAGCGCCGTCCACGAAGAGGATGTACCAGTCGGGCTGCGTGCCGGCGCTGATGGGTGACGGGTCGTAGGGCCCGTAGTTCCAGATCGGGTTGATCGTCACCGTCGCCGCCATGAGGACCACGACGCCGAACACGATGAAGAAGAACCCGCCGGCCTTCGCCGCGTACACCGGCAGCACGGGGTAGCCGACGACGTTGGTGTTGGTGCGCCCCGGGCCGGGGAACTGCATGTGCTTGTGCAGCACCAGCAGCCCGAGGTGGATGCCGATCAGCGCCAGGAGTGCCGCCGGGATGAGCATCACGTGCATGATGAACAGCCTCGGGATGATCATCTCACCGGGGAACTCCCCGCCGAAGATGAAGAACGCCATGTACGTGCCCACCACCGGGATGGCCTGGATGACGCCCGAGATGATCCGCAGGCCGTTGCCGGAGAGCAGGTCGTCGGGGAGCGAGTACCCGGTGAAGCCGGCGGCCAGCGCGAGGATGGCGAGCGCGACACCGACGAGCCAGTTCAGCTCGCGCGGCTTCCTGAAGGCGCCGGTCACGAAGATGCGGGCCATGTGGGCGAGGATCGCCGCCACGAACAGCAGCGCCGCCCAGTGGTGGATCTGCCGCATGAGCAGCCCGCCGCGGACGTCGAAGCTCAGGTTCAAGGTCGACTCGTAGGCCTTGGACACGGTCTGGCCGACGATGGGGGCGTAACTGCCCTCGTACCGGGTCAGTGCCATGCTCGGGTCGTACCAGAACGTCAGGAACGTCCCGGAGATGAGCAGGACGACGAACGTGTAGAGGCAGACCTCGCCCAGCATGAACGACCAGTGGTCGGGGAAGATCTTGCGGGCGAACGTCTTGACGATCTTCGACGCGCCGACGCGGTCGTCGACGTAGCCGGCGAGGGTCGCCGTCCTCTTGTCGGTGAGGATCGAGCTCATTCAGACACACCTCGCTCCCAGTAGCTCGGACCCGGCGGGACCGGGAAGCCAGCACTGGCCACCAGGTACCCCTCGCTGTCCACCGTGATCGGAAGTTGCGGCAGCGGCCGCTTGGCCGGGCCGAAGATCACCTTGCAGTGCTGCGTCAGGTCGAACGTCGACTGGTGGCACGGACAGAGAAGGTGGTGCGTCTGCTGCTCGTACAGGGCGACGGGGCAGCCGACGTGGGTGCAGATCTTGGAGTAGGCGTAGATGCCGCCGTAGCTCCAGTCAGCCTGGTTGATCATGCCGCTCTCGATCGGCTTGACGTCCTCGGGCTGGATCCTGATGAGGAGGACGGCCGCCTTGGCCTTCTCCTCGATGGGGTGGGAGGACTCGGCGAGCCCCTCCGGGATGACGTGGAAGACCGACCCGAAGGTCACGTCGGCCGCGCGGATCGGCGTGCCGTCGGGGTCGCGGGTGAGGCGGACGCCCTCCTCCCACAGCGACTCGCGCAGCACCGTGCCGGGCAGCGGGCCGAGGTCGCGGAAGAGCACGACGGCCGGGATCGGCAGGATGCCCAGCGCGGCGATGAGGGAGTTGCGGATCACGGTGCGGCGCATCACGCCGCTCTCCTCGACGCCGTCGAGGATGATGTTCGTCGCGTCGCGGCGGTCCTCGTCGGTGCCGCGGATGTCGTGGCGGAGCTCGACCTGCTCGTGGTCGGGCATGAGCGTCTTGGCCCAGTGGACCAGGCCGATGCCGATGCAGAAGATCGCGAAACCCAGGCCCAGCCCCAGGACGAGGGTGGACAGCTGCAACCGGCCGAGGCTCTTGTCGTCCTCGATGGGCAGGGCGAAGTAGCCCACCAGGAACACGACCGTGCCGATGAAGGACAGCAGGAAGATCGTGGAGACCTGGCGCTCAGCGTTGCGAGCCGCCTTCGGGTCGGTGTCGGTGGTGCGGAACCGGTGGGCCGGCAGGCCCGGGTTCGCGAACCGGTTCTCGAGCGCGGTGCCCTCGGGCGCCGCGAGGTCGGTGCCGGTCCCGCCGTGGCTGGGACCGGCGTCGTTGTGCCCCGTGGTGGGGGAGTCCTTCACGGCCGGTCCTCCCGGTTGTCGGTACTGGTGGTGGGGAACCGCGTCACGTGGCTCACGAGGACCGCGCCCCGAGCCAGACGGCGCAGCCGACGAGGGCGAGGATGCCGCCGGCCCACGCGAACAGCCCCTCGGAGACCGGCCCGAGCGAGCCCAGCGACAGGCCGCCCGGCGAGGGCTCGGTACCGACGAAGTGCAGGTAGCTGGCGATGTCCTGCTTCTCCTCGGGCGTGATGTTGGCGTCGTTGAAGACGGGCATGGACTGCGGACCGGTCAGCATCGCCTCGTACACGTGCTTGGCCGACACGTCCTGCAGGTTGGGGGCCCACTTGCCGCGCGTCAGCGCGCCGCCGACGCCGACCGCGTTGTGGCACATGGCGCAGTTGGTGCGGAAGAGCTCGTTGCCCTTGGAGATGCGCTCCGGGTCGTCCGAGAAGCTCTGGAACTCCTCGGCGGGGATGGCCGGGCCGGGAGCCAGCGAGGCGACGTAGGCGGCCATCTGCGCGATCTGCTGGTCGTTGAACTGGACCGGCTTCTCCATGGCCTGGGGCAGGTTCGCCGACAGCGGCATGCGGCCGGTGCCCACCTGGAAGTCGACGGAGGCCGCGCCGACGCCGATGAGCGTGGGGCCCTCGCCCGTGCCCTGGGCCTGCAGGCCGTGGCAGTTGGAGCAGTTGGCCAGGAAGAGCTCGCGCCCCTTCTGGACGTCCTCGGTGCTGGCCCCGGCCGCGGACGCCGTCGACGGCGTCAGCACCGAGTAGGCGCCGCCGACGACGAGCAGCGCCAGCAGCATCACGACCACACCACCCAGCGGGTGGCGGCGGCGGGCGGCGAGAGCCTTCACGAGGACATCCTCAACGTTGCGGGGGGAAGCGCGACAGGGCGCGCCGGGGACGTGACGAGGTTCACGCGGGGAGCCACGGCGCTCACCGGAGGATGTAGATGATGAAGAAGAGACCGATCCACACCACGTCGACGAAGTGCCAGTAGTAGCTGGTCACGACGGCGCTGGTGGCCTCCTGGTGCCCGAACCGGCGGGCGGCGAAGCTGCGCCCGATGACCAGCAGGAACGCCAGCAGGCCGGCGGTCACGTGGAGGCCGTGGAAGCCGGTGGCCATGTAGAAGACCGACCCGTACGGCGTGGAGGAGATGGTCAGGCCCTCGTGGACCAGCTCGGCGTACTCGAAGACCTGGCCGGAGACGAAGAAGGCGCCCATGAGGTACGTCAGCACGTACCACTCGCGCATGCCCCAGCGGTTGACCTGCAGCAGCGACCCGGTGCGGGCCTTCTGGTAGCGCTCGGCGGCGAAGACGCCGAACTGGCAGGTCAGCGAGCTCAGCACGAGGATCGTCGTGTTGGTGATCGCGAAGGGCATGTTGAAGAGCTGGGGCTCCGTCTGCCAGAGCTCCGGGACGACCGCCCGCACAGTGAAGTACATGGCGAACAGCCCGGCGAAGAACATGAGCTCGCTGGAGAGCCAGACGATGGTCCCGACCGACACGGGGTCGGGCCTGTTGACGGCCGCCGGAGCGTGCGGCAGGGCTGCTGTGCTCGACACGGCGCCATTATGGCGTCAGCCACCCGGCGTAGTGGCGCCGGGACCCGCCGTGCGGACACGATGCGGTCACGATCACACCACCCGCGGCTGGGCGCAGGCTGGGCCCGGGCTCTCGGATCGCCGTCCCCACCTGGCAGGGTGTCGCCGTGGCAGCCCTCGGAGCACCCGGTGCGCGCACCTGGCCGTCCTTGATCTCAGCACTGGTCGCCGGCCGTGACCTCTCCTCGGAGGACTGCGCGTGGGCCATGGCGCGGGTGATGTCGGGGGAGGCGGCGGCCGTGCCGCTGGCCGGCTTCCTCGTGGCGCTGCGCGCCAAGGGCGAGACGGTGGCGGAGCTGGGCGGCCTGGCCGACGAGATGCTCGCCCGGGCGGTCCCGCTGCGCCTGCCCGCCTCCGCCGGCCCGCTCGACGCCGCTGTCGACGTCGTCGGCACCGGTGGTGACCGGTCGGTCACCGGGACGAGCACCGTCAACATCTCCACCATGGCCGCGCTGGTGGTGGCGGGAGCGGGCCGCACCGTGGTCAAGCACGGCAACCGCGCCGCCTCGTCGCAGTGCGGCTCGGCCGACCTGCTCGAGGAGCTCGGCGTCCGCCTCGACCTGCCCGCCGACCGGGTCGGCGAGGTGGCGGGCGAGGTGGGCATCACGTTCGCCTTCGCGCGCGTGTTCCACCCGGCCTTCCGGCACGCAGCCGAGGCGCGCACCGGCCTGGGCGTGCCGACGGCCTTCAACATCCTCGGCCCCATGACGAACCCGGGCCGGCCCGGCGCCGCGGCGATCGGGGTGGCGGACGCGCGCCTGGCGCCGCTGGTGGCGGGGGTGCTGGCGCGGCGCGGCACGCGGGCGCTGGTCTTCCGCGGCGACGACGGGCTCGACGAGCTGACGACCTCCGGCCCCTCGGCGGCCTGGCGCGTGGGCGCCGGCGCGGTGGAGCCGCTGTCGGTGGACCCCCGCGCCCTCGACCTGGCGCCGTCGACCCTCGCGGACCTCGCCGGTGGTGACGCGCGCCACAACGCCGCCGTGGCCCGCGACGTCCTCGCCGGGAGGACCGGACCGGTGCGAGACGCGGTGCTGCTCAACGCCGCCGCTGCTCTCGTCGCGGCGGACGGCCTGGCCGGTGACCTCCACGAGGACCTGCGCCGCCAGCTGGCCGTGGCCGCCGCCTCGGTGGACAGCGGAGCTGCCGCGGCCGTGCTCGAGCGCTGGGTGGCGGCGACCGCCAGCTGACGGCCGGCTGACGGCCGGCCGGAGGGCTACTCGTCCGCGCCGATGGCGAACGCCGCCTCCAGGTCGTGCCGGGAGTAGGCGCGGAACGCGAGGTAGGTGCGGGTGGCGCGCACGCCGTGCACCTTGCCGATCCGGTCGGCGATGACGTCGGCCAGCGCCTCCTGCTGGGCGACGCGGACCATGACGACGAGGTCGGTGTCTCCGGTGACGGAGTAGACCTCGCTGACGCCGTCGACGTCGGCGATGGCCGCCGCCGCCTCAGGGACCAGGGAGACCTCGACGTCGACGTGGACGATGGCGGTGATCACGGTCACATCCCAGCACGCCTCACCCAGCGGCGCCCAGGGACGTCCCGATCGCCGACCTCACCGGGCACGCCCAGGTGCCCTCGACGCTGACCAGCCGGACGCCGTCGCCCTCGAGCCAGCCCAGGACCTTCTCGGCCTCCTCGGCGCTGCACGCCGGCTCCGGGGGCACCGGGGCGCTGACGACCTCCGCCGTGGCCCGCAGGGCGTCCACCGCGGGGCGCGGGTCGGCTCCCGGGGGCGTGGTGGTGGTGCCGGCGAGGCGGCCGTGCCGGACCACCACCAGCTCCCAGCCGCCGCCGGGCCTGCGCCGCGCGGCCACCACCTCGGCGGCCGCGGCCAGCGGGGCCAGGCGCTGCGCGCGGGCGGCGCCGCGCAGGAAGGCGAGCGACCTGTCCCGCACCAGCCCCGCCTCCTCGTAGCGCTCCGCCGCGGCCAGCTCGGCCAGGCGGGCGCGCGCGGAGGCCAGCACCGGCGCCGGGTCTGCTACGAGCGCGGTGCGGGCGCGGTCGGCGACGAGGCCGTACTCGTCGGGCGACTGCGCACCGGTGCAGGGGGCACCGCACCTGCCGATCTCGTGCAGCGCGCACGCGGAGGCGCCGGCCGCGGGCCGCAGCGGCAGGCGACCCGAGCACCGGCGCAGGGGCAGGGCGTCCTGCACGGCCTCGACGGCGGCCAGCGCCGAGCGCGAGGAGGAGAACGGGCCCAGGTAGGCGGCTCCCGCCGCAGCGTCGTCGCGGACCTCGCGCACCACGGAGAGCCGCGGGTAGGGCTCGGCGGTGAGCTTGACCCACGGCAGCCGCTCCGGGCGCCGGGACCTGCGGTTGTAGTGGGGGTCGTGCTCGGCGATGAGGCGCAGCTCGCGGACCTGGGCCTCGAGCGGCGTCGAGCACACCACGGGCACGACGGAGGCCGCCAGCTGCACCATCTCCGCCATGCGGGTGCGCCGCTCGGCGGCGGTGAAGTAGCTGCGCACCCGGGCCCGCAGGTTCCCGCTCGTGCCCACGTAGAGCACGCGGCCCTGGGCGTCCTTGAAGAGGTACACGCCGGGTGCGGAGGGCAGCCCGTCCGCCAGGGTGCGCTTGCGCCGCACCTGCTCGGGCACCGCCGGCGCCACCTGCGCCAGGTCCCCCAGGGTGGTCACGCCGAGGGAGCCGACCCGGGCGAGCAGGGCGTGGAGCACGTCCACGGTGGCGCGCGCGTCGTCCAGGGCGCGGTGGGTGGGGGTGGTGCGCGCGGAGAGGTGCCGGGCGAGCGTGCCGAGCTTGTGGTCGCGCACCTCGCCGCGCGCCAGGACGGCCCGGGCCAGCCGCAGCGTGTCGATGACGGCGGGCGCCGGCCAGTCGCGGTCCGTGGCGGCGCAGGCCGCTCGCAGGAAGGAGACGTCGAACGGCGCGTTGTGGGCCACGAGCACGGCGCCCCGCAGCAGCTCGAGCAGCGGCGCGAGCACCTGCCCGATGCTGGGCGCCCCCGCGACCATGGCGTCGGAGATGCCGGTGAGGGCGGTGATCTCCTGCGGGATCGGTCCCGGCGGGCGCACCAGCGAGCCGAGCTCGGCCACCACCTCCCCGCCCCGCACCCGCACGGCGCCCACCTCCGTGATGGCGCAGGTGGCGGCGGACGCCCCGGTGGTCTCGAAGTCGAGCACGAGGAAGTCCACCTCGTGCAGCGGCGTGGCCGGGTCGAGGCCGCCCAGCCCTGCGGAGGACGACGGCGCTGCGTCGTCCTCCCACAGCGGGAGCGTGGAGGGGGAGGGGAGCACCACCCGCCGGACGCTAGGTGCCGCCACCGACACCCCGCCACGGTCAGCGCCGGCACGTAGCATCGCTGCCGTGGCGGGACGGCACAGCGCGGCCGGGGGCCGCCCCGAGCCGTCCGAGGACCTGCCCCGCCGGCGCGACCTCCACCGCCCGGCCCGGCGGGCCCGTCGCCGCAGCAGCGCGCGCTCCGGGGCGACCCGCCTGCTCAGCGGCCTGCTCGTGCTCGCGGCGGCCGCCGTGCTGGGCACCGCGGCCGTGCGCCTGCTCGTCGAGCCCTCCCCGGCCTCCACGACGACCTCCGCGGCCAGCGCGCCGCCCTCGGCCTCGGCCACCACCGGTGACTCCACCTCGGGAGCGCCGTCGGCGCAGCGCGCCGTGCAGGCGCTGCTGGACGCCCGCGCCGCCGCGCTGGTGGCCCGCGACGAGCAGGCGTGGAACGCCGCCGTGGCCGGCGACGCCTCCGTGTCCCCGGCGGCCCGGCCGGCCCTGGACGCCTACCGGACCCGCACGCGGGCGGTCTTCGACAGGCTCGCGCCGGTGCCGCTGGGCAGCTGGTCGTGGCAGGTGACCGGCAGCGGGCCCGCCCTGCCCGCCCAGCGCGCCGAGCAGCTCCCGGCGCGCAGCTGGGTGGCGCGGACCACCCTGGTGTGGTCGGTGTCGGGCGCCGGGGACGACCCGGTCCGCCGCCAGCAGGACCTCACCGTCGTGCCCAGCGGCGACGGCTGGGCGGTGGCCGACGACGCCGACGGCGAGACCGTGCCGGACCTGTGGGACCTCGCGCCGGTGTCGGTGGTGACCTCGCCGCGGGCGGTGGTGATCGGCACGGCGGAGCGCTCCGAGCTGGACCGCGTCGCGCAGCTCACCACCACGGGCGCGCGCGCCGTGGACGCCGTCTGGGGCCAGGGGTGGCCCCGCAGCACCGTGGTGGAGGTGCCCGCCGACCAGGCGCAGATGGCCCGGCTGCTGGGCCGCGACGACGACGCCGGCCTCGACCAGATCGCGGCCGTGACCACCGGGGAGCTGGTGGGCGGTGCGGGGGCGACCCGCGGCGACCACGTGGTGGTGAACCCGAACGGGTTCGGGAAGCTCGCCCCGCTGGGCCAGCAGGTGGTCCTCACCCACGAGCTCACGCACGTGGCGACCCGCTCCGGGGCCACCCGGGCGGTGCCGCTGTGGCTCTCGGAGGGGTTCGCGGACTGGGTGGGCTACCGCGGGACGGGCCTGTCCGAGCAGTCCGTGGCCGCGGACCTCGCGACCCAGGTGCGGGCCGGCCGGGCGCCGCAGGCCCTGCCGACCCCCGACGACTTCGACCCGACCAGGACCTCGGACGTGGGCCCGGCCTACTCCAGCGCGTGGCTGGCGGTCACCGCCCTCGCGCGGCGCTACGGCGACGACCGCGTCGTCCAGCTGTACCGCGCCGCGTCCACCGAGCCGGGCGACGGCGACGCCGACGCCGCCCTCGACGCGGCCCTGGCCTCGACGCTCGGCACCGACCGCGCCGAGGTGGTCCGGCTCTGGCGCGCAGAGCTGCAGGAGCTGGCCGCGTGAGCGGAGCCGGAGGGAGCGGGGCGACGCTCGTCGTCACCAACGACTTCCCGCCGCGCGCGGGGGGCATCGAGGCCTTCGTCGAGAACGTCGTGCGGCGGCTGCACCACCACGGGGCGAGCCGCGTGGTCGTGCACACGCGCCGCCACCCCGCCCTGGCCGACGCGCAGCGCGCCCTCGACGCCGAGCTGGGCGCAGCCGGCGTCGTCGTCGTCCGTGATCCCCGGACCCTGCTGCTGCCGACCCCGGCCCTCGCGCGCCGCGTCGCCGCGACCGCCCGAGCCCACGGGTGCGACCGGGCCTGGTTCGGCGCGGCGGCGCCCCTGGGCCTGCTCGCCCCGGCCCTGAGGCGCGCCGGGGTCCGCCGCACGGTCGCCACCACCCACGGCCACGAGGTGTGGTGGGCCAGGCTGCCGGGCTCCCGGGCGGCGCTGCGGGCCGTCGCCGCGCGCAACGACGTGCTCACGGTGCTCGGTCCCGCCACGGGCGCCCCCATCGCGCACGCCCTGCCGACCGCCCTGCGCGAGCGCGTCACCACGCTGTCTCCGGGGGTGGACCCGGCGGCCTTCGGCCGCCCCGAGGACGACGACGCCGCGCGGGAGCTGCGCGAGCAGTGGGGCGTGACCGGGCGACCCGTGCTCCTGTGCGTCTCGCGGCTGGTGGCCCGCAAGGGCCAGGACGTGCTGCTGCGCGCCCTGCCCGCGGTCCAGCGCGCCGTGCCCGGGGCGGTGCTCGTGCTGGTGGGGGAGGGGCCGCGCCGCGCCCACCTCGAGCGCCTGGCGGACTCCCTGGGACTGCGCCGCGGCCCGGGGGGCGACGTGCTCCTCACCGGTCGCCTGCCCGGGGGACAGCTCGCGGCCGCGCACGCCGCCGCCGACGTCTTCGCCATGCCGTGCCGCGACAGGCTCGGCGGGCTGGAGACCGAGGGGCTCGGCATCTGCTTCCTTGAGGCCGCCGCGAGCGGCCGTCCCGTGGTGGTGGGCCGCTCCGGCGGAGCTCCCGACGCCGTGCGCGACGGTGAGACCGGGCTGCTCGTGGACGGCACCGACCCCGGCGCCGTCGCCGTCGCCGTCGCGTCCCTGCTCGCCGACCCGGCCCGCGCCCGCGCCATGGGCGCGGCGGGCCGGGCCTGGGTGCGCGAGGCGTGGGGCTGGGACGAGCGCGCCGCGGCGCTGGCTCAGCTCCTGGAGCTGTAGAGCTCCTCCACGGCGTCGGCGTGGGCCGCCACGACCTGCCGGCGCCGCAGCTTCAGCGACGGGGTCAGCAGGCCGTTGGCCTCGGTGAAGTCGTCCTCGAGCACCGCGAAGCGCTTGATGCCCTCGGCGCGCGACACCGCCGCGTTGGCCTGGTCGACGGCCTCCTGGAGCACGGCGCGCACGCCGGCGTCCTTCGCGGCCGCGGCCACGTCGAGCACCGGCATGCCACGGGCGCGCAGCCAGCCGGGCAGCACGTCGGCGTCGAGGGTGATCAGGCAGGCCACGTAGGGGCGGGCGTCGCCGACCACCAGGGCCTGGCTGACCAGGGGGTGGGCGCGCAGCCGGTCCTCGAGCACCGCGGGGGCGACGTTCTTGCCACCGGCCGTGACGATGATCTCCTTCTTGCGGCCGGTGATGGACAGGAACCCGTCCTCGTCCAGGGAGCCGAGGTCTCCGGTGCGGAACCACCCGTCGGCGTCGAACGCCTCGGCGTCGGCGGCGGGGTTGTGCCAGTACCCCGTGCAGACGTGCGGTCCCTTGACGAGCACCTCGCCGTCGGTGTCGATGCGGATGGAGCAGCCCGGCAGCGGGCGCCCCACCGAGGCCACCTTGACCCGGCCGGGCCGGTTCACCGTGGTGGGGGCGGTGGTCTCGGTGAGGCCGTAGCCCTGCAGCACCGTCAGCCCGACGCCCTTGAAGAAGTGGCCGAGCCGCTCGCCCAGCGGGCCGCCGCCGGAGACGGCGTAGGTGGCGCGCCCGCCGAGGGCGGCGCGCAGCTTGGCGTAGACGAGCCTGTCGAAGAGCGCGTGCTGGACCCGCAGCGCCAGGCCGGGCCCCCTGCCGCCCACCACCGCGTCGTCCTGGGCGCGGCTGTAGGCCTCGGCGACGGCGGCCGCTTTCGCGAAGACCTTCCCCTTGCCGCCCTCGATGGCCTTCTGCTCGGCGCTGGCGTAGACCTTCTCGAAGACGCGCGGCACCGCGAGCACGTACGTGGGCCGGAAGCTCGCGAGGTCGCGCGTGAGGTCCTTGGAGTCCGGCGTGTGGGCCAGCGTGGTGCGGCCCGCCAGGCACAGCACCTGGATGAACCGGGCGAACACGTGGGCGAGCGGCAGGAAGAGCAGCGTCGAGCCACCGGCGGCGAAGACCTCGGGGATGGCGGAGACGGCGTTGCGGGACAGCACCACGAAGTTGGCGTGCGTGAGCTGGCAGCCCTTGGGGCGCCCCGTCGTGCCCGAGGTGTAGATGATCGTGGCGAGGTCGGCCCCCGTCACGGCCGAGCGCCGACGCTCCAGCTCCGCCTCGCCCACGGCGAGCGACGCGTCGGCGCCGAGCGCCTCCAGCGCGCCGAAGCCGCCGTCGTCGATGACCCACACCCGCTGCGGGTCGAGCTCCGGGGTCTCGGAGGCCACCGACGCGAGCAGGTCGCGGTGGCGGGGCTGCTCGACGATCGCGGCCGTGCAGCCGGAGTCGGAGACGATCCACGCGGCCTGCTCCGCCGAGGACGTCTCGTACACCGGCACGGTGACGGCACCGGCCCACCAGATGGCGTAGTCGGCGAGGGTCCACTCCAGGCGGGTCCGGCTCAGCAGCGCCACCCGGTCCCCGGGTGCCACCCCGCTGGCGGCGAGCCCGGCGGCCAGCGCCCTGACGCGCCGCACGACCTCCGCGGCGCCCAGCTCCTCCCACCCGTCGCCGACCGGGCGGGCCAGCAGCGGCAGCCCGGGGGACTCGGTGGCCACCTGCACCAGCAGGTCGGTCACCGACTGGGCGGGGTCGACCTGGACGTCCAGGGGTTCGGCTCGCTCGATCACTGCACTCCTTCGGGCGGGTCGGCGGGTCCTGCCGACTCTAGCGAGGCGGGTAGCGTCCAGCGCCGTGAGCACCCCTTCCGGCGCACTGACCGTCGGCGTGGACATCGGCGGCACCAAGATCGCAGCTGGCGCGGTGGACGCCGCCGGGCGCATCGTGGCCCGGACCCGGCGCGAGACGCCGGCCCGCGACGTGGGCGCGATCGCCGCCGCCGTGGTGGACGCCGTGGGCGAGCTGCGCCGCGAGCACGACGTCGCGGCCGTGGGCGTCGCCGCCGCCGGCTTCGTGGACGCCAGCCGCTCCGTCGTCACCTTCGCGCCCAACCTCGCCTGGCGCGACGAGCCGGTCCGCGCCGACCTGGAGCGCGCCCTCGGGCTGCCCGTGGTGGTGGAGAACGACGCCAACGCCGCCGCGTGGGGCGAGTTCGCGCACGGCACCGGTCGCAGCGCCAGCAGCGCCGGTCACGAGGTGCACGACATGGTGCTGCTGACCATCGGCACGGGGCTGGGCGGCGGCATCGTCATCGGCGACCGCCTCCTGCGCGGCGCCAGCGGCTTCGCCGGGGAGCTCGGCCACGTGCGGGTGGTCCCCGACGGCCACCCCTGCGGCTGCGGCAACCGCGGCTGCTGGGAGCAGTACGCCTCGGGCCGGGCGCTCGTGCGCGAGGCCCGTGCGATGGCGCGCACCGGCTCACCGCTCGCGGCGCACCTCCTGGAGCTGGCCGGCGACGACCCCGAGGCCATCCAGGGCCCCACCGTCACCAAGGCCGCTCTGGAGGGCGACACCGCCGCCGTCGAGCTGCTGGCCGACCTCGGCCGCTGGATCGGTGAGGGCGCCGCCAGCGTCGTCGCCGCGCTCGACCCGGCGCTCGTCGTCGTCGGCGGCGGCGTCTCCGAGGCCGGTGACCTCCTGCTCGCCCCGGCGCGCACCGCCTTCGCCCGCCAGCTCACCGCGCGCGGGCACCGCCCCGCGATCCCCGTGGAGCTGGCCTCCCTCGGGAACGACGCCGGGATGATCGGCGTGGCCGACCTCGCCCGGACCGTCTGACCGGACCCCTAGAGCCGGGCGCCGTCGTCGCCGTCGTCCTCGCGGTGGCTGGGCAGCCGCAGGACGAGGGTGACGAACCCCGCCACGAAGCCCAGCACCGCCACGAGGACGACGAGCGGCGGCAGCGGCGGCTTCACGATCACGACGACGACGAAGAAGAACGGCACGCCGAGCACGCCCAGCCACGGCAGCCAGGTCCGCCAGCTGCCGCGCGGCAGCGGCGGTGGCTCGGGCGGGGTCCAGTGCTCCTCGGCCAGCGGGTCGGCCTCGGTGCCGCCGCGCCCGTCGGGCAGCCGCGGCCCCTGCGGTGGGGCGGGCGTCTCGGCCGGCGGGTCGGTGCGGCGCCGCCGCAGCTCCGTCGGGGCGGCCGGGGGAGCCGGCGGCGAGGCCGGTGGGACCGCCGGTGGCGCGGTCGGCGGGGCCGCCGGGCGGTCGGGCTCGGCCGCGGGGTCGTCCCAGTGGGCGAGGATCTGCGCCCACGCGGCGTCGACGTCGACGCCCTCGGGGTCGCCGCCGCCGGGGGGCGGGGGTGCGGCGGTCACAGCCGGCCCACCAGGTCGAGGGTGGCCGCGCTGACGCGCGCGGCGTCGTGGTCGAGCGTGGCCACGTGGTAGCTGCGCTCGAGCACCTCCTCGCGCACGTCGGCCGAGCCGACGCGCTCCAGCACGAGCGCGCTGGAGGAGGCGGGCACCACGTGGTCGGCCGCGGACCGGAGGAGCACCAGCGGCTGGTGCACGAGGGGCAGGTCGCGGGCCACCCCGCGCAGCCCCTCGACCATCGACGCCGCGGCGCGCAGCGGCACCCTGTCGTAGGCGAGCTCCACCGCCCCGGGCTTCGCGACGTCACCGCCGACGGCGGGCGCGGTGCGCTCGCGGCCGGGACGGCCGAGCAGCCCCAGGCGGCGCAGCAGCGGCAGGGCTGCCAGGCGCGGGTCCTCCAGGCGCACCGCCGGGTTGACGAGCACCAGGCCGGCCACGTCCGCGGGGTGGTCGGCCGCGAGCCGCAGGGCCAGGCCACCGCCCATCGACAGGCCGCCGACGACGACGCGGTGCCCGCGCGAGCGCAGCTGCTCCAGCTCCGCCTCGAGCGCGCCCAGCCAGTCGGCCCAGCCCGTGCGGGCCATCTCCTGCCAGCTCGTCCCGTGCCCGGGCAGCCGGGGCAGGCAGACGGACAGGCCGGCGGCGGCGAGGTCCTGCGCCCAGCCGCGCAGCCCCTGGGGGCTCCCGGTGAAGCCGTGGCAGAGCAGGACGGCGGGCGCGCCAGCGGTCCCCGCGCCGGCCGCAGCGCCGGACGAGAAGGCCTCCGCGCCGGCCAGCACACCCACGCCACCATCGTCGCACGCTGCAGGCAGGACGAGGGCGCCCCTATGGTTGAGCCAGGACCGCTTGAGGAGGAGGACGGGTGCTCTACTGGCTGTTCAAGGCGGTGCTCTACCCCGTCCTGACGTCGCTGTTCCGGCCGGAGGTCAAGGGGCTGGAGCACGTGCCGCTGACGGGGCCCGCGGTGCTCGCGAGCAACCACCTGTCCGTGTCGGACTCCTTCTTCCTCCCGCTCATGGTCCCGCGGCGGGTGAGCTTCATGGCGAAGGCCGAGTACTTCACCGGCCGCGGCGTGAAGGGGCGGCTCACGGCGGGCTTCTTCAAGGGCATCGGCCAGCTGCCCGTGGACCGGTCGGGCGGCAAGGCGAGCCAGGCGGCGATCGACCTGGCCCTGGCGGTGCTCGACCGCGGTGAGCTCTTCGGCATCTACCCCGAGGGCACCCGCAGCCCTGACGGACGCCTGTACCGCGGGAAGACCGGCGTGGCGCGCGTGGCGCTGACCAGCGGCGTCCCCGTCCTGCCGGTGGCGATGCACGGCACCGCCGAGGTGCAGCCCATCGGGCGTCGGATCCCCCGCATCCGCCGGGTGGGCATCACCATCGGGGCCCCGCTGGACTTCTCCCGGTACCAGGGCATGGAGAACGACAGGTTCGTCCTGCGCTCGGTGACCGACGAGATCACCTACGAGATCATGCGGCTGTCCGGGCAGGAGTACGTCGACGTCTACGCGGCCTCCATGAAGGACAAGCTGGCCTCGGCGGCCAAGGAGCGCCGCGGGGCGACCAAGGCGCCCCGGCCGGAGGCCGCCGGCCCCGAGGTGCTCGCCGCCGGTCCCTCCGCCGACTCGACCACGCGCCGCGCCCACGAGCCCGAGCTGGGCCCCGAGGAGCTGGGGGACGTCGGGACCGCGCTGCCGCCGGTCGACCCCCCGGAAGCCCCGGAGCCCGGGCCGCACCCGTCCCGGTAGCCTTCCCCGGTGCCCGACGCGACCGCCCCCGCTGTCCACCGGCCGTTCGGGGCGGTGCTCACCGCGATGGCGACCCCGTTCACCGCTGACGGCGCTCTGGACGTCGCCGCCGCCCAGGCGCTGGCGCAGCGCCTGGTGGACGAGGGGAACGACGGCCTCGTCGTCGCCGGCACCACGGGGGAGTCCCCGACGCTGGCCGAGCACGAGCACGACGCGCTGCTCGCCGCCGTCGTCGAGGCGGTGGGCTCGCGGGCCCACGTCATCGCGGGCTGCGGCAACAACGACACCGACCACACCCTGCGGCGCGCCCGCGCCGCCGAGAGGACCGGCGTCGACGGCCTGCTCGTGGTCACCCCGTACTACAACAAGCCCCCGCAGGAGGGCCTGTTCCGCCACTTCTCGGCCGTGGCCGACTCCACGGGCCTGCCGGTGATGCTCTACGACATCCCCGGCCGCACCGGCACCGCGATCTCCAACGAGGTCCTCCTGCGCCTCGCGGAGCACCCCCGCGTGGTGGCCGTCAAGGACGCCAAGGACGACCTGTTCGCGTCGTCACAGGTCATGGCCGCCGCCGGAGGCGAGGGCGGCCTGGCCTACTACTCCGGCAGCGACCAGCTGAACCTCGCGCACCTCGCGCAGGGCGCCGCCGGCGTCGTCTCCGTGGTCGGGCACGTGGCGGCTGGTCCCTACGCGGCCATGGTCGCCGCCGTCGACGCGGGCGACCTGCCCGCAGCCCGAGCGATCCACACCCGGCTGCTCCCCGCCGTCACCGCGATCATGACCCGCACCCAGGGCGCGATCATGGTGAAGGCGGCGCTGGAGCTCACCGGGGCCATCCCCAACCGCCACGTGCGCCTGCCCCTCGTGGAGGCCACCGACGAGCAGGTCGAGCAGCTCAGCTCCGACCTGCGAGGAGCAGACCTTCTGTGACAGCCCCCACCGCCGCAGCGACCACCCAGACCCTCGGCCAGACCCTGGGCCTGCCCCCGAAGCTCGCCCGCGGCACGCTGCGCGTGGTGCCGCTGGGCGGCCTCGGCGAGGTCGGCCGCAACATGGCCGTGCTCGAGATCGACGGCAAGCTGCTGATCATCGACTGCGGCGTCCTGTTCCCCGAGGACCACCAGCCCGGCGTCGACCTCATCCTCCCGGACTTCAGCTACATCGCCGACCGCCTGGACGACGTCGTCGCCGTGGTCCTCACGCACGGCCACGAGGACCACATCGGCGCCGTGCCGTTCCTCCTGCGCCTGCGCCCCGACATCCCGCTGGTGGGCTCCACGCTGACGCTGGCCTTCGTCGAGGCGAAGCTCAAGGAGCACCGCATCCAGCCGTACACGCTCGCGGTGAGCGAGGGGCAGGTCGAGCAGCTCGGTCCGTTCGAGTGCGAGTTCGTCGCGGTCAACCACTCGATCCCCGACGCCCTCGCGGTCGCCGTGCGCACGAGCGCCGGAACGGTGCTCCACACCGGCGACTTCAAGATGGACCAGCTGCCGCTGGACGGCCGCATCACCGACCTGCGCGCCTTCGCGCGGCTCGGCGAGCGCGGCGTCGACCTGTTCATGGTCGACTCCACCAACGCCGAGGTGCCGGGCTTCACCACCGCGGAGCGCGAGATCACCCCCGTGCTCGACAGGGTCTTCGCCAGCGCCCAGCGCCGGCTCATCGTGGCGAGCTTCGCCTCGCACGTGCACCGCGTGCAGCAGGTGCTCGACACCGCGCACAAGCACGGCCGCAAGGTGGCCTTCGTGGGCCGCTCGATGGTGCGGAACATGGGCGTGGCCGCCGACCTGGGCTACCTCGACGTGCCCAAGGGCGTCCTCGTGGACCTCAAGCAGGTCGACGACCTCCCGGACGCCAAGGTCGTGCTCATGTGCACCGGCTCCCAGGGCGAGCCGATGGCCGCCCTGAGCAGGATGGCCAACCACGACCACCGGATCCAGGTGGGTCCGGGCGACACCGTCGTCCTGGCCTCCTCGCTCATCCCCGGCAACGAGAACGCCGTCTACCGCGTGATCAACGGGCTCATGCGCCTGGGCGCCGCGGTCGTGCACTCCGGCAACGCCCGCGTGCACGTCTCCGGCCACGCGAGCGCCGGTGAGCTCCTGTACTGCTACAACATCGTCAAGCCGAAGAACGCCATGCCGGTGCACGGCGAGGTGCGGCACCTCCACGCGAACGCCGACCTCGCGGTCAAGACGGGTGTGCCGCGCGAGCGGGTGCTCATCACCGACTGCGGTTCCGTGGTCGACCTGCGCGACGGCCGCGCGAAGATCACCGGTCAGGTGCCCTGCGGGTACGTCTACGTCGACGGCTCCTCGGTGGGTTCCATCACCGACGCCGACCTCAAGGACCGTCGCATCCTGGGTGACGAGGGCTTCATCTCGGTGTTCGCCGTCATCGACTCCACCACCGGCAAGGTGGTGGCGGGCCCCGAGGTGCACGCCCGGGGCGTCGCCGAGGACACGAGCACCCTGCAGTCCATCGTCCCGAGGGTGGCTGACGCGCTGGCCCAGGCCGTCGCGCAGGCGTCCCAGGGCGGCGGCGGTGTCGACACCCACCAGCTGCAGCAGGTGGTGCGCCGCGTGGTCGGCCGCTGGGCGGGGACGTCGCTGCGCCGCAGGCCCATGATCATCCCGGTGGTCGTGGAGGCGTAGTTCCTCCCGGCGTGGGGCGTGTGTGAGGGATGTGACGAGCGGATAGCGTGGCCGCATGGCCACCCGCTCGACCTCGCGCGCTCCCGCGAAGCCTCGCGCCGGGGCGAAGGCCGCCCCCAAGGGCGGCGCGCGCGGCGCCGCCCACGCGCGGACCCGCGCGCCGCTGCCCGTGCGGGCCGTCCGCGGCACCTGGATGGGGCTCGCCCACGCCGTGGGTGGCAGCGCCCGCAAGGGGCGCCCCGACAGCTCCGACCTGGACCCCGACGTCCGCCGGGACGGGATCGGCCTCGCGCTCGTGGCGGCCGCCATCGTGGTGGCCGCCCGTGAGTGGTGGGGCATGCCCGGGACCTTCGGCGACGTGGTCCACGCCGTGGTCGCCGGGACCGTCGGCAAGGTGAGCCTCGCGCTGCCGCTGGCGCTGGGCGTGCTGGCGCTGCGCCTGCTGCTGCGCCCTGACGCGGGCAGCGAGAACAGCCGCGTCGTCGTCGGGCTCGGGGCCATCACGGTGGCCGTGGCGGGCATGCTCCACCTGGGCGGGGCGCTCGGCGCGAGCCCGGTCAGCTCCCTGGAGAGGATCCGCGAGGCGGGCGGCGTGCTCGGCTACCTCGTGGCGACCCCCGTGGACGCGGCGGTGGGCGGGGCGCTCACCTACACGCTGCTCGGGATCCTCGCCGTCTTCGGCGTCCTGGTGACCACCGCGACGCCCGTGCACCTCGTGCCGCACCGCCTGGGTCTGCTCTACCGCACCCTCACCGGCGGCGACGACGTGCACGGCCGCTACGGCGAGGACGACCCCGACGGCGAGCTCGAGCGCCGCCAGCTGGGCCGCGCCCGCGGCAGCCGCCACGGCGACGAGGCCTACGAGCAGGCGATGGAGCGCGAGGCGGAGGTCAAGCCGAAGCGCCGCAAGCGGGGCGCCGGCGAGGACGACCGGCCCGCCTTCGAGGAGCAGGCGTCCGCCGCCACCCCTGCGCCGGGCGAGGAGGTCTTCGACCCCTTCAAGGACTTCGGCGCCGCCCCGACCACCGCGGTCGCCGTCGAGCCCGGCGAGGAGCCCGACGCCGCTCCGGGGCCGCGCCGCTCGTCGGCCGCCGGCGTCACCGCCCACGCCCGCGGTGCCGCGCCGGCTCCCGCCCCGCCGGCTCCCGCCCCGCCGCTGCAGGCACCGCCCACCACGCAGCTGCCGCACCGCGTGGAGCAGATGGCGCTGGCGTTCACCGGCACCTACGAGATGCCGCCGGACGACGTCCTGAAGCACGGCGAGGGCCACGCGACCCGCACCGAGGCGAACGACCGCGTGGTGGACGCCCTCACCGCCGTCCTGGACAACTTCTCCATCGACGCGCGCGTCGCCGACTTCACCCGCGGCCCGACGGTCACCCGCTACGAGGTGGAGCTGGGCACCGGCGTCAAGGTGGAGAAGGTCACGGCGCTGTCGAAGAACATCGCCTACGCCGTGGCCAGCGCTGACGTGCGCATCCTGAGCCCGATCCCCGGCAAGTCGGCGATCGGCGTGGAGATCCCCAACACCGACCGCGAGATCGTCGTCCTCGGCGACGTCCTCCGCAGCGACGTCGCGCAGCGCAACACGCACCCGATGGTCATGGGCATCGGCAAGGACGTCGAGGGCGGGTACGTCATCACCAACCTCGCCAAGACGCCCCACCTGCTCGTCGCCGGGGCCACGGGCGCCGGCAAGTCGAGCTTCATCAACTCGATGATCACGTCGATCCTCATGCGGGCGACGCCCGACCAGGTGCGCATGATCCTCGTGGACCCGAAGCGCGTGGAGCTCACGGCCTACGAGGGCATCCCGCACCTGCTGAGCCCGATCATCACCAACGCCAAGAAGGCCGCCGAGGCGCTCGACTGGGTCACCCAGGAGATGGACCGCCGCTACGACGACCTCGCGATGTACGGCTTCAAGCACGTGGACGACTTCAACGCCGCCATCGACGAGGGCCGCGTGGAGCCGATCGAGGGCAGCGAGCGCCAGCTGCGGCGGTACCCGTACCTGCTCGTGGTGGTCGACGAGCTGGCCGACCTCATGATGGTCGCGCCGCGCGACGTGGAGTCGTCCATCGTCAGGATCACCCAGCTCGCGCGCGCCGCCGGCATCCACCTGGTCCTCGCGACGCAGCGCCCGTCGGTCGACGTGGTCACCGGCCTCATCAAGGCCAACGTGCCCTCGCGCCTGGCGTTCGCGACGTCGTCCCTGGCCGACTCCCGGGTGGTCCTGGACCAGCCGGGCGCCGAGAAGCTCATCGGCCAGGGCGACGCGCTGTTCCTGCCGATGGGCTCCTCCAAGCCGGCCCGCGTGCAGGGCGCCTGGGTCAGCGAGTCCGAGGTGGAGAAGGTCGTCGCGCACGTCAAGGCGCAGGCCGCGCCCGAGTACGTGCAGGACGTCGTGGCGCCGAGCAACGCGCAGAAGATCGCCGAGGACGTCGGCGACGACCTCGAGCTCATGCTGGCGGCCGCCGAGCACATCATCACCACCCAGTTCGGCTCCACCTCGATGCTGCAGCGCAAGCTGCGCGTGGGGTTCGCGAAGGCGGGCCGCCTCATGGACCTGCTCGAGCAGCGCGGCGTGGTGGGGCCCTCGGAGGGCTCCAAGGCCCGTGACGTCTACGTCAAGCCCGACGACATGGACGAGGCCCTGGCCCGCCTGCGCGGTGACGCCGCCCGCGAGCCGGTCCGCATCCCCGACGACGCCACCCAGGTGGTCGACCTGGCTGAGGGCGAGGGCTGGGACGACGGCGTGGACGAGCCCTCGGAGGGCTCCGAGGACGCCTGGGAGCTCACCGACAGGTACTGAGCCCGCGGGGCCACCAGCGATGACCCCGTACCCTTGCCAGCCGTGAGGTCGGTAGCTCTGGTCACCCTCGGGTGCGTCCGCAACGAGGTCGACTCCGAGGAGCTCGCCGGTCGCCTGGCGGCCGCCGGCTGGCGCCTCGAGGACGACCCGGCCGCCGCGGACGTCGCCGTCGTCAACACCTGCGGGTTCGTGGAGCAGGCGAAGAAGGACTCCGTGGACGTCCTCCTCGACGTCGCCGAGCTCCGCGACGACGACGCCTCGCGCACGCAGGCCGTGGTGGCCGTGGGCTGCATGTCCGAGCGGTACGGCAAGGACCTGGCCGAGGAGCTGCCCGAGGTCGACGCGGTGCTCGGGTTCGACTCCTACGCGGACCTGTCCACCCACCTCGACGGCATCCTCCACGGGGCGCGGCCGGAGTCGCACGTCCCGCGCGACCGCCGCACGCTGCTGCCCGTCAGCCCCGCGAAGCGGCAGGCCGCCGCCCGCAGCGGCGCCGTCGCCCTCCCCGGGCTCGGGGAGCTGAGCGACGCCAGCCTCGCCAAGGTGCCCGAGTCCGGCCCGCCCGTGGTCCGCGCCCGCCTCGGCAGCGCTCCCTGGGCGCCGCTGAAGCTGGCGTCCGGCTGCGACCGCCGCTGCTCGTTCTGCGCCATCCCCGCCTTCCGCGGCAGCTTCGTCTCCCGGCCCCCGGCCGACGTGCTCGCCGAGGCGCGCTGGCTCGCCGAGCAGGGCGTCAAGGAGGTGTTCCTCGTCAGCGAGAACTCGACCTCCTACGGCAAGGACCTGGGCGACCTGCGCGCGCTGGAGTCCCTGCTGCCGCAGCTGGCGGCCGTGGACGGGCTCGAGCGGGTGCGCGTCAGCTACCTGCAGCCGGCCGAGGTGCGTCCGGGGCTGCTCGAGGCGATCGCGGGCACGCCCGGCGTCACCCCCTACTTCGACCTCTCCTTCCAGCACTCCGCGCCGGCGCTGCTGCGCCGGATGCGCCGCTTCGGCAGCACGGACGAGTTCCTCGCGCTGCTCGACCGGGTCCGCACCCTGGCGCCCGAGGCGGGCGTGCGCTCCAACGTCATCGTCGGCTTCCCGGGGGAGACCGAGGACGACGTCGCCGAGCTCGAGCGCTTCCTCGAGGGTGCGCGCCTCGACGTGGTGGGGGTCTTCGGGTACTCCGACGAGGACGGCACGGAGGCCGCCTCCCTCACCGACAAGGTCGACGAGGCCGTCGTCGCCGAGCGCGTGGACCGGATCTCCCGGCTCGTCGAGGCCCTCGTCGACGAGCGCGCCGCGCAGCGCGTCGGCACTCGTGACGCCGTCCTGGTCGAGGAGCACGACGACGACGGCGACGGTCTCGTGAGCGCTGTCGGGCGCACCGGCTTCCAGGGCCCCGACGTCGACGGCACGACGCGCATCGAGCTCGCCCCCGGTGCCGAGCTGCCCCCGGTGGGGGCGCTGGTCCCCGTGCAGGTCACGGCCAGCGAAGGCGTCGACCTGGTGGCCCGACCGCTGTGAGCACGCCAGCCCAGCCGGCGAAGGTGTCGGCCTGGAACATCGCCAACTACCTCACGGTCCTGCGGATCGTGCTGGTGCCGCTGGTGGTGTGGCTGCTGCTGGCCCGCGACGGCGACGACGCGTGGTTCCGGCTGGGGGCGTTCGCAGCGTTCGCGGCTGCGAGCATCACCGACAAGATCGACGGTGACATCGCGCGGGCCCGGGGACTGGTCACCGACTTCGGCAAGATCGCCGACCCCATCGCCGACAAGCTGCTGCTGGGCGCGGTGTTCGTCTGCCTGTCGCTGCTCGGCGAGGTGTGGTGGTGGGTGACGGTGGTCATCCTCGTCCGCGAGGTCGGCATCACGCTGCTGCGCTTCGTGGTGATCCGCTACGGCGTCATCGCCGCCTCCCCGGGCGGCAAGCTCAAGACGGTGCTGCAGGTGGCGGCGGCGGGCCTGCTGCTGCTGCCGTGGTCGTCGTGGCTGTCCGGCACCCCGCTCGCCGTCGTCGAGGGCGCCCTGCTGGTGCTCGTGCTGGCCGCGGCCGCGGTGACGCTGGTCACGGGCGTCGACTACCTCGTCCGCGCCTACCGGCTCGTGCAGGGCGGACGACGTGCCTGACGCACTGCCCGAGCGCGTCGTCGAGGCGCTGCGCGAGGCGCACCTCACCGTCGCCACCGCCGAGTCCCTCACCGCAGGGCTGCTGAGCGCGCGCCTCGCCGACGTGCCAGGAGCTTCGGACGTCCTGCGCGGGGGGGTGGTCTCCTACGCCACCGACGTGAAGTCCTCCGTCCTCGGCGTGAGCAGCGACCAGCTCGAGCGCACGGGGCCCGTCCACCGGGCCGTCGCCGAGGCCATGGCCAGCGGCGTCACCCGTCTGCTCGGGGCTGACGTGGGCGTGGCCACCACGGGCGTCGCTGGTCCCGGGCCGCACGACGGGCACCCCGCCGGCACCGTCGTCGTCGCCGTGTCCACCGCCGCCGGCGTCTCCGCCGAGGTGCTCCGCCTCCCCGGTGACCGCGCCGCCGTCCGCGAGGGCGCCGTGCGCGGCGCGCTCGACCTCCTCGCGCGCGTGCTCACCGACCGTGAGGAACGAGAAGAGCCCTCCCAGCGTTGGAAGAACTGATGACCAGCACCTCGGTCCGCCGCCCTCCGACCCGCCGTCCCTCCTCCAGCCGCCCGCCTGCCGCCCCGACGGGGTACCGTGGTCTCTCGGCGTCACCGCCGACGACGGACGGGAGGCGCCAGGTGCCACTGCTGCGACGCGAGATCGGCGACGTGCTGCGCTCCGCCCGTCAGCAGCAGGGCCGCACCCTGCGCGAGGTCTCCGGTGCCGCCCGCGTCTCCCTGGGCTACCTCTCCGAGGTGGAGCGGGGCCAGAAGGAGGCGTCCAGCGAGCTGCTGTCGTCGATCTGCGATGCGCTGGCCGTGCCGATGTCGACGGTGCTGCGCGCCGTGAGCGACCGCGTCGCCGCCGCCGAGGGCCTCCCCGTCCCCGTCCCGGCGACGGTCGCCGCCACCGTCCCCGCCGCTGGTGTGGGCGACCTCGGCATCCCGCCGGTGGTCATCACCCGCGACGGTCTCGTCAGCGCCGCCTGACCTCCCTACGGGCCCCCAGCGGAGCCTGCGGGGCCCCGCCGTCCGTGGGGGTCGGCCCGGGCTGGCAGCGCGGGCAGTAGAACGCCGACCTCTCCTGGGGTGCGACCCCGATGGGGGCCACGCGCACCGTCGTCCCGCACCGCCGGCAGGGCTGCCCCGACCGGGCGTGGACGTACCCCAGCGAGCCGTGCGCGACGTCGCGCGTCCCGGCCTCCAGCAGCCGCCGCTCCAGCACGACGAGCGCGCGCAGCCCGTCCTCTCCGAGCTCCCCGGCAGGCGTCCACGGTGAGACCCCCCGCAGGAACAGCGCCTCGGCCATGAAGTACGTGCCCACTCCGGCCAGGACGCGCTGGTCGAGCAGCGCCTCTCCGACGTGGCGCCCCGGGTGGGCGAGCAGCGCGTCCACCACCCGGGTCACGGCTCCCGGCCCCCAGCCGGGCCCGAGGACGTCGGGGCCGAGGTGGCCGACCAGCCGCGCCTCCTCGGCGGTGGGCACGAGGTCGAGCATCCCCAGCCGGTGGCCCACGGCGGTCCACTCGGCGTTCGCCAGCACCGCCCGCACGCCGTGCGCCGCCCTCGCCGTGCGCCACGGCTGACCGGTGGCGTGCACGTGCCAGGAGCCCTCCATCCGCAGGTGGCTGTGCAGGGTCAGCGGCTGGTCAGTCCCGTCCCCGTCGCCCACGCGCAGGAGCAGGTGCTTGCCGCGGCTGACCACCTCGTCCACCACGCGGCCCCGCAGGTCGACGGTTGCCAGCGACGGCCAGCGGAGGTCGCTCCGCTCCAGCGCCCGCCCGGCGAGCGCCGCGTGCAGCCGTTGTGCGGAGCGCCAGACGACGTCCCCCTCAGGCACGCACGTCGCCGCACTGGCGCAGCGCGGTGACGACGTCCGCGGTCAACGCCTCCAGCACAGCGGCGACCCCGTCGGCGCCGCGCGCCGCCAGGCCCCACCAGACGGGCCGACCCACGAACACGGCGCGGGCTCCCTGCGCCAGCGCCCAGGCGACGGCGGCGCCGCTGCGGACGCCCGAGTCGGCGTAGACCTCCACCCCAGCGTCCACCGAGCGCACCGCCGCCACGACACCGGGCAGCGCAGCGGCGGACGTCACCGACTCCCCGAGGCGCCGTCCGCCGTGGGTGCTCACGACGACGCCCGCGGCCCCGGCCTGCGCGCACGCACGGGCGTCGTCGGGGTGGAGCACGCCCTTCACCACCACCGGCAGCCCGGTCCGCTCGGCGAGCCAGCCGATGGTCTCCAGCCCCACGTCGAGCGCGGGCGTCGCGGCGCCGGCCTCCCGGTCGGCGAGGTCGGCCTGGGTGAGCGCGGTGAGGCGCTCCCGTCCGGGCCCCGCCGGCCACTCGGTGGGCTCGATGCTCTGCCCGCCCGGCGCTGAGGGCGTGAGCGCCGTCGTGTCGACGGTGAGCACCAGCGCGGTGGCGCCGGCTGCGGCGGCCCGCTCCACCAGGGCGGCGGTGAGCGACCTGTCGCGCAGCACGTAGACCTGGTACCACCACGGGGCGCCGGCCACTGCCACCTCGTCGAAGGGGACGGCGGTGTTCGTCGAGACGCCCAGCAGCGACCCCGCCGCGGCCACCGCGCGGGCGGTCTCCGCCTCGCCGCGGGGGTGGGCGGCCACCTGCTGCGCCATCGGTGCCACGAGCACCGGGGTGCGCAGAGGCGTGCCCAGCACCGTCGTCGCCGCCAGCTCGGCGTCCGTGCGGGAGACGCCCTGGAGCACGCGGGGCACCAGCCGCGCCGCGGCCCAGTCCCGCAGGCCCTCCGCGTGGCACTGGCCCGCGCCAGCGGTCGCGGCGACGTACCCCGCGACGTGCGCCGGCAGCTCGGCCCTCGCCTCCGCCTCGAGCCGGTCGAAGAGCGCCGTCGTCGTGGTCATCCCAGGACCTCCTCGCACGTGCGGAGCAGTCGCTCCCGGAGCGGCGCCGCAGCCGCGGCGAGCTCGCGCTGCGCCGCGGCGTAGGCGACCTTGCCGTCCCGGGTCTCCACGGCGATCGGTGACAGGCCCGACCCGGACACGTCGTAGGGGGAGGCGCGCATGTCGACCTCCCGGGCCGCCCGGGCCGCCTCGAAGCAGTCCAGCAGCAGCTCACCGGGGCAGGCCGGGCCCAGGGCGACCGCGTGCCGGAGCACGTCCATGGTGACGTGGACGCACCCGGGCTGGTCGGTCTCCGCCTGCGTCTCGCGCGTGAGCGCCGCCGCGTTGCGGGGCACGGCCTCGGGGGTGAAGAACCGGAACGCGTCGATGTGGCTGCAGCGCAGGGGGTGGGCCTCCACCACGGCGTCGGCGCCGGCCTGTCCCAGGCGCAGGGGCAGGGCGTGGCGGCGACCCCCGGCAGAGGCCCCGCCGGTGCTGGGGCCGCCCACCGCGTCACCGGAGCGGTAGACCATGGCCCACTCGTGCATCCCGAAGCACCCCAGGTGCGGTGGTCGACCGCGGAGCGCCTCGAGCAGCCGGCGGCTGGTCGCCACGGTGCGGCCCCGGTCCGCGGCGAAGGCGGCGGCGTCGAGGGCCACCCCGCCGTCCTGCTCGCGCTGCGCGTACCAGCGCCAGGCGCGGTGCGGTGCGTCCGCCGCGTCGACCAGCACCGCGCCGGCGCCGGGGTGCCACCGCCGCAGCTGGCCGGGACGCAGGGAGTAGTAGTCGTAGAGGAAGTCGTCAACGGGGTCCACGGCGTCCTGACCGCCGCCCGCTCTCGAGCGGCGCTCGCGACGGGCGGCGGTGAGGGCGTCGGCGCGCTGCTCGTGCGCGGCAGTCCGCTCACGCCAGTCCGCCACCTGCACGGCACGAGCATCACACGCGCGGAGCGACGACGATGCAGCGCGTGCGCGTCGTCGACCTGAGCCACCCCGTCACCACCGGCATGCCGGTGTACCCGGGGGACCCGGCCGTCTCCCTCGCGCCCGCACTCGACCTCGGCACCCACGGGTGCGCCGTGACGGCTCTGCACCTGGGCTCGCACAGCGGCACCCACGTCGACGCGCCCTCGCACGTCGTGCCCGGCGGGGCCACCCTCGACGAGCTGGACCTCACCCTCTTCACCGGGCCCGCGCTCGTGGTGGACGCCCGTGGCCACGGCCCCGGCGCAGGCGTCGGCTGGGAGCCCTTCGCCCCTCACGCCGAGGCCCTGGCGGTCGGCGTCGTCGTCCTGGTCCGCACCGGCTGGGACGCGCACTGGGGCAGCGCCGCCTACGAGCGGCACCCGCACCTCGCGCCGTCGGTCGCCGAGCGGCTGCTCGCCGCTGGCGTGCGCACCCTCGGGGTGGACACCCTGAGCCCCGACCCGCTCGACGACCTCCCCTTCCACCGGGCCTGGCTCGGTGCCGGCGGGGTCCTCGCGGAGAACCTCACCCGGCTCGGCGACGTCTCCGCCCTGACCGACCCGCGCGTGCACCTGTTCCCACTCGCCCTCGCGGGAGGAGACGGGGCGCCCGTGCGCGCTGTGGCCACCGGAGGCTGATCACCGGCCTCCGAGCAGCGCGGTCTGCGACGCCGCGAGGTGCTCGTGCACCGCGGCCGCGCCGCGCTCGCGGACGTCGCGCAGGTAGGCGCGGTGCTGCTTGGCCAGCCCAGCGGGCGTGCGGTGCAGCTGCAGGTGGGCGGTGAAGAGCCGCACCTCCGCTCCGAGCGCGGCAGCGGCCTCGGTCAACCGCGGCGACCCCGCGGCCGCCACGAGCGCCTCGTGGAGCGCGGCGTGCTCGCGCAGCACCGCCAGCGGCTCACCCCCGGCCCCCGCCACGGCGCGCTCGAGCGCGTCGGCGCGCTCGTCGAGCACCGCGACCACGTCGGCGGGCCACGCGCTGCCGTGCCGGGCGCCCAGCAGCCTGACCGCCTCGCTCTCGACGGCGCGGCGCAGGTCCTGCAGGGAGCGCACGTCGTCGTCGTCGAGCGAGGCCACCCGCACCCCGGCGAACGGCGCGGAGCTGGCCAGCCGCTCGGCCACGAGCTGCGCCAGGGACGTGCGCACCGTGTGGCGGCTGGCCGCGTGCTCGGTGGCCAGCGCCTCCTCGCGCAGCGGAGTGCCGGGGGGCAGCTCCCCGGAGAGCACGCGGTCCCTGAGCAGGGCGTGGAGGTCGTCGGCGCGGCGCGAGCTCACGCGGCGACCCTGCCACGCCCGCGGGCGGGGACGGCGAGCACGGCCAGGCCGACCGCCAGGAGCAGCAGGGCCACCGCCTGGAGGGCGCTGAGGTGCTCGCCGAGGAGGAGCAGCCCCAGCAGGGTCGCGGTGAGCGGCTCCGCCAGCGTGAGCGTGGCGACGGTGGGTGCGGTGAGCTCGCGCAGGCCGGTGGAGAACAGCACGTAGGCCAGTGCCGTGGTGACCAGGCCGAGCCAGAGCACCGCGGCGAGGTCACCGGCGCCAGTGGGCACACCGGTGATCATCAGCAGGACCGCGCTGAGCGCCGCTGCCCCGCCGAAGACGGCGCCGACGGAGCCGGTGGGGGTCCAGCCGGCATCGAGGAGGTGCTTGGTGACCAGGGCGAACACCGAGTAGCTGGCGCCGGCACCCACCGACGCCACCAGGCCGAGCGGCGAGGCGCCCCCCGCCTCGCCGGAGCTGGCCGCCAGCACCACCAGGCCGACGACGGCGACGGCGGTCGCCGCCACCCACCGCCGGCTGGGCCGCACGCCGCCGAGCAGCCAGGCGAGCAGGCCGGTCACCAGCGGCGCGGAGCCCAGCGCCACGACCGCCCCGACCGCGACGCCGTTCGAGGCCGTGCCCGCGAAGAACAGCGGCTGGTAGGCCACGACCCCGAGCGCACCCACCGCCACCACTCCGACGAGCCGGTGCGGGGGAGCGGTGGGGCGGCCCCGGCGCAGGAGGGGCCGCGCCGCCACGGCCGCGAGCAGCGCGCCGCCGAGGGCGATGCGTGCCGCGCCGACGGCCAGGGGCGAGGCGTCGGGGGCGCCGAGCTCCACCGCGGTGCCCGTGGAGCCGAAGCAGACGGCTGAGAGCAGCACGAGCACGACGGAGCGTGCGGACGACGTCACGACAAGATTGTTACACAATCCATCCCGAAGGTGGGGGTGCTGCCCGGCGTCGACGCACGCGCAGCGCCGCCAGGAGGACCACGGCGGCGACGCCCACGAGCGCGACGAGCACGAGGACCGGCGCGAGCAGCGCGGACAGGGACAGCGCGAGGCTGGCGCCGTCCTCCAGCGTCGAGGCGACCGGCGCACCGGTGCCGACGGTGGTCGCGTTGACGGCGGCGCGTCCCGCCGACTTCGCGACGGTGACGACGAGGGCGAGGACGGCGCCGAGGACGACGGTCCACCACTGGCCGTCACCGCTGGTGCTCGCGGTGCCAGCGCCGACGGCGATGCCCCCCGCGGCGGGGCGCACGACGGCGCCGAGCACGTCGTTGAGGTGGTCGACGCCGGGGATCTTGTCCGCCACCACCTCGACCAGCAGGAGCACTGCGAGCACGGCGAGGCAGACCGGGTCGGACAGCCAGGACCACTCCGGCGGCAGCGGGACCAGGTCGGTGAACCGGGCGAGGGCGCCGAGCAGCAGGAGCGGCAGGTAGGCGTTCAGTCCCGCTGCCGAGGCGAGACCCAGGCCGACGAGCACCTCCACCTCTCCATCATCCGCCTCAGAACGGTGGTGTCTCGGCGAAGCGCGAGGCGGCGCTGACTGAGCCGCCGCTCAGCGTCCTCACGCCCGCACGCGCAGGCCTCGCGGGGTGGCGGTGAACCCTGCTGCCTCCAGGGCCGCCGCGAGCGGTGAGGAGCCCGGTGTGAGGACCCCGGCGCCGTCGGCCTTCTCCACGGTGAGCCGCCCCAGGGCGCCGTCGCGGACGGCGAGCGCGAGCGCGTCGGCTCCCGCCTGCAGAGCGTCCACCTCCTCGGTGAAGGACAGCAGCGTGCGACCTCCGCGCTCCACGTAGAGCACCAGCTCGCCGTCGAGGAGCACCACCAGCGCGCCCGCCTTCCGGCCCGGCCGGTGACCAGCGGCCCCGCCCTCGCCGCGCTCACCGCGCTCCGGCCACGGCAGCGCCGCGCCGTACGGGTTGGCGGGGTCGGCCGCCGCCAGGACGACGGTGCGGGGGCGGTCCGCCTCGGAGGCCCCCGGAGCGCCGGGGGCGACCGAACGGCCCTGCCAGTCACCGCGACCGATGGTCGAGAGCGGCCGCGACGCCGCGCGGAGCCTGTCGACGGCGCCCGTGGAGGCGAACTGCGATGCGCCGAGCCCCTCCACGAAGTAGCCGCGGCGCACGCGGCCCGCCTCCTCCATGGCGGCGAGCACCCGGTACACCGCGGCGAACCCGCCGGGCAGCCGCTCGGAGGCGACGGCTCCGCGGGTCAGCACCCCGTGCCGGTCCAGCAGCACCTCCGCGGTCACCGAGGCGCGCACGGTCGGGTCGGGCTCGAGCTCCGGCAGCAGCGACCAGCGGCCGACCGTGCTGGGAGGCCCGGTCCGCGGCGCCCCGCCGAACCCGCCGCCGGCGCTGCCGGGACGCCCCAACCCGCCACCGGCCCGGCCCAGCCCGCCGTACCGCGAGCCCGTCCGCCCGTAGCGCGAGCGCGGTGCCGCCCGCGGGCCCTTGTGGGCTCCTCTGCCGCCGGCCAGCCGGGCGCGCAGCGGCGCGAGGGTGTCGTTGGTGGCGTACCCGCCCCAGGCGAGGTCCCACAGGACCCGCTCCAGGGTGGCGTCGTCGACACCGCCCTCCTCGGTGGCCTCCAGCGCTGAGGCCACCGAGCGGAAGAAGTGCGCACCGCCGTTGCCCAGCACGTCGAGCACGGCGCGGTGCACGTCGGTGAGCTCGAGGGACTCGTCGGGCAGCGCCAGGGTCACGGGCGCCGCGTCGGCGGTGTGCAGCGAGACCCACCCGTCGTCCCCGGGCAGCGACCCGTGGCCCTGCCACACCACCTCGCCGGCGGCGGTGAGCTCGTCGAGCAGGGAGCGCGAGTACCGCTCCACGCGCACCGGCAGCACGAGGGACTCCAGGGCGCTGGCCGGGACCACGGCGCCCGCCAGCTGCTCCACGGCGCGCAGGACGCCGTCGGCGCCCCGCAGCCGCGAGCCGACCTGCTGCCACCCGGGCAGGAACCGCGCCAGGTCGCGCGGGGGCACCGGCTCCACCTCGGAGCGCAGTGCAGCCAGCGAGCGGCGGCGCAGCAGCCGCAGCACCTCCGCGTCGCACCAGTCCGGCGTCCCGCCGGGGTCGGTGGTGAGGGCGCCGTCGAGCGCGAGCCGCACCTCGCCGGGGAGGAGGTCGCCCGAGACCACCCTGCCCGAGGCGGCGAGCCGACGGAGGGCGTCGACGACGACGGCCACGCCCGTCCCCAGACGGGCGGCCACCGTGGCGGCGGTGAAGGGCACGTGCGAGCGCGCCCAGCGCGAGACGAGGTCGGCCACCGGGTCGGGCACCGGCGCGGTGAACGCCTCCGGCACCCCCACGGGCAGGGCCGCGCCGAGCGCGTCGCGCAGGCGCCCGGCGTCCTCCACGGCCGCCCACCGCTCCTCACCGGCGATGCGGACCCGGATGACGCGGCGGGACCCCTCGAGGTCGACCAGCCACGCGCCGGCCTCCTCGGGCGCGGCGGAGCGGGCGGCCACCTCGGCAGCGGTCAGCGGCCCGAGCACCCGCAGCAGGTCGGCGACGTCCTCGGCGTCCCGGCTGCGGCGGTCCTCGGCGAGGCGCTGCAGCTCGGCCTGGGTGCGGGTGAGCTGCTCGGGGTCGAGCAGGTCGGCCAGGGACGCGCCGTCGCCGCGGCCCAGCAGCTCCGCGAGCAGGGTCGGGTCGAGCGAGAGCGCCGCCGCGCGCTTCTCCGCCAGGGGCGTGTCGCCCTCGTAGAGGAACTGCGCGACGTACCCGAACAGCAGCGACCGCGCGAACGGCGACGGCTGCTCCGTGGTCACCTGCACCACGCGCACCGCCCCGGAGCGCAGGTCGCGCAGGAGCGCCTCCAGGCCCGGCACGTCGAAGACGTCGGAGAGCACCTCGCGCGCGGTCTCCAGCACCACCGGGAACGACGGGTACCGGCTCGCGACCTCCAGCAGCTGCGCGGCCCGCTGCCGCTGCTGCCACAGCGGCGTGCGCCGGTCAGGACGACGACGGGGCAGCAGCAGCGAGCGCGCCGCGCACTCGCGGAACCGGCTCGCGAACAGCGCGGAGCCGCCCAGCTCGGCGGTCACCAGCGCCTCGACGTCCTCCGGTTCGACGAGGACGGCCTCCAGCACGTCCGGCGGCTCGCTGCGCGCGGGCAAGGGGTCGTCCCAGGCTCCGTCAGGGCTGGAGAGGAGGTCGAGGTCGGGCAGGCGCAGCACGATGCCGTCGTCGGACGACATGGCCTGCGCGTCGAGCCCGAAGCGCTCCCGCAGCCGGGCCGCCAGGGCCAGCGCCCACGGCGCGTGCAGCTGGGCGCCGAAGGGGGAGTGGAGCACCACCCGCCAGTCGCCCAGCTCGTCGCGGAAGCGCTCGACGACGACCGTGCGGTCGTCGGGGAGGTGACCCGTGGTCTCGCGCTGCTCGGTCAGGTAGGCGTGGAGGTTGTCGGCGGCCCACTCGTCCAGGCCCGCGGCCAGCGCCCGCTGGCGGCCGGCGTCGTCGTCGCCCCCGTCACCCAGCAGGGAGCCCATCTCGCGGGTGAAGGCGCCGATGGCGCGCCCCAGCTCGTAGGGGCGGCCCACGGCCTCGCCGTGCCAGAACGGCAGCTTGCCGGGCACGCCGGGGGCGGGGGTGACCAGCACGCGGTCGTGGGTGATGTCCTCGATGCGCCACGTGGAGGTGCCGAGCGTGAAGACGTCGCCCACGCGCGACTCGTAGACCATCTCCTCGTCGAGCTCGCCGACGCGCCGGCCGGGGCCCTCGCCGGAGGCGAGGAAGACGCCGTACAGGCCGCGGTCGGGGATGGTGCCGCCGCTGGTGACCGCCAGGCGCTGGGCGCCGGGGCGGCCGGTCAGGACGCCGGTGGTGCGGTCCCACACGATGCGCGGTCGCAGCTCGGCGAACTCCTCGCTGGGGTAGCGACCAGCGAGCATGTCGAGCACGGCCTCCAGCACCCCCCGGGTCAGCCCCGAGAAGGGAGCGGCGCGGCGGACGAGGCGCTCGAGGTCGTCGATGGTGACCTCGTCGAGGGCGGTGATCGCCACCACCTGCTGGGCGAGGACGTCGAGCGGGCTCGCCGGGACCTTGAGCGCCTCGATGCCGCCGGTGCGCATGCGCTCGGTGACGACGGCGGTCTGGACGAGGTCGCTGCGGTGCTGGGGGAACAGGACCCCGCGGCTCGTGGCGCCCACCTGGTGGCCGGCGCGGCCCACGCGCTGCAGCCCGGAGGCCACCGACGGCGGGGAGCCGACCTGGACGACGAGGTCGACCGCGCCCATGTCGATGCCCAGCTCGAGGCTCGAGGTGGCGACGACGGCGGGCAGGCGGCCTGCCTTGAGGTCCTCCTCGATGAGGGTCCGCTGCTCGCGGCTGACCGACCCGTGGTGCGCCCGGGCGAGCACGGGCGCGTCGACAGGCAGCCCCTTGGACTGACCGGCCTGGGCCATCACCTCGGCGGGCGTCCTTCGACCGGCGAGCCGGTGACCAGCGTCGTCGTCCGGAGTCTCACCCTCACCCTCTGCTTCAGGGTCAGGGGCGTTCCGCTCCGCCCACACCTCGTTGAGGCGGGTGGTGAGGCGCTCCGCCACCCGACGGGAGTTGGCGAAGACGATGGTGGAGCGGTGGGCCGAGACGAGGTCGACGACGCGCTCCTCGACCGCCGGCCAGATGGACCGGCGCTGCGGCTCGCCGGCGGCCAGGCCCGTGAGGTCCTCCTCCGACCTCTGGCCCAGCTCGCCCATGTCCGGGACGGCGACCACCACCGACAGGTCCCAGGACTTGGTCGAGGCCGGCTGGACGATCGTGACCGGGCGGCCCCCCTCCGACGGCCCGGCCCCGATCGCCCGTGCGCCCGACAGGAAGCGCGCCACCTCCTCCACCGGTCGGACGGTGGCCGACAGGCCGATCCGCTGGGCGGGCTGGCCGCCGCCGGCCTCGAGGAGGGCGTCGAGCCGTTCGAGCGTGAGGGCGAGGTGCGCGCCGCGCTTGGTGCCGGCCACCGCGTGCACCTCGTCGAGGATCACCGTCTCGACACCGCCCAGCACCTCGCGGGCCTTGGACGTCAGCAGGAGGAAGAGGGACTCGGGGGTGGTGATGAGCACGTCCGGGGGCCGGCGCGTGAAGGCGCGGCGCTCGTCGGCGGGGGTGTCACCGGAGCGGATGGCGACGCTCACCTCGGGCACGGGGGCGCCCAGGCGCTGCGCGGCGTAGCCGATGCCCAGCAGGGGCGAGCGCAGGTTCCGCTCGACGTCCGTGGCGAGCGCCTTCAGCGGCGAGACGTAGATGACCCTGGTGCGCCGCAGCGGGTCCTCCGGGGGGCCCTGCACCGCCAGCCGGTCGAGCGCCCACAGGAACGCCGACAGCGTCTTGCCCGAGCCGGTCGGGGCGACGACGAGCGCGTGGTCACCGCTGGAGACCGCGCGCCAGGCACCCTCCTGCGCGGTGGTCGGGCGCTCGAACGCACCGCGGAACCAGTCCCGGGTGGGCGCGGAGAAGCGCTCCAGCACGTCGTCCACCGGCTCCTGACCCATGTCCGGGATCGTCGCACCGACCACCGACAACGGCGCCTCAGGCGAGCAGCGGCTCCAGGGCGGCCGCGCACCCCCGGGCGGCGTCGAGGTGGTCGACCGGCGGCCGCGGCCGCGGCGCGCTGAGCACGACCGCCGCCACGAGGGCGCCGTCGGCGCCGCGCACGGGCGCGGCGAGGCAGGAGACGTCGTCGTGGACCTCACCCGTCTGCGCGGCCCAGCCGCGCTCGGCGGTCTCGTCCAGCCGCGCCTGAAGCTGGTGCGGACGCACCGCGGTGGACGCCGTGAGGCGGACCAGCCGCGACGGCGGGTGCACCTCCCGCCAGTCGGGCTGGTCGGCCAGCAGCAGCCGGCCCGCCGCCCCCGCGTGCAGGTGCCGCTCCAGCAGGGCGGGGTCGCGCAGGGGCAGCTCGGGGTCGACGTCGGCGCAGCGCAGCGCCGTCGGGCCGAACACCACGAGGTGGACGCCCACGCGCAGCGAGCCCCGCAGCCGCCGCAGCTCGTCGCGGGCGGCCCGCGACAGGCGCGGCTCGGGCGCGGCCCCGGTCAGGGCGGCTGCCCTGCGGCCCAGCGCGAACCCCCGCAGGTCCGGCATGCGGATGAGGTACTCCTCGCCCACCAGCAGGTTCAGCAGGCGGTAGGTGGTGGCCGGGGGGAGGTGCGCGAGCTCGCCCACCTCCTTCGCCGTGACACCGGCGCCGGCGTGGGCCACCACCTCCAGCACCGCCAGCGCGTTCTGGACCGCGCCCGGCTGGCGGCCCGTCAGACCCCTGTCGCTCACGTGCCGCTCACAGCACGCTGCGCCGGGTCGGCTCGTCGTAGACGCCGGCCCGCGCCAGCCGCTCGGGGTGGCGCCGGCGCAGCCAGACCACGCGGGCCACCCCCGGCACCACGAGCGCGGCGAAGACCAGCGCCAGGGACTGGCCGCCCGTCCAGGGACCGGCGACGGCGGCCACCAGCAGCAGGGCCGCGCACGAGGTGGACGCGAGCACCCCGACCACGAGCGGCGCCGGAGTCAGCTCGCCGATGCGCCGCAGCAGGGCCGGCGCAGCGGCGCTGACCAGGGCGTACGCCAGGAGCGAGCCGAAGGCGGCCACGGTCACCGCACCGCTGAGCACCGCGCGCGGAGCGGCGCCGGCGAGCAGCGCCACCACGGGCACGAGGGCCACGAGCGGCAGCGCCGTCAGCAGCGCTCGCACCGGTGTCCCGGTGACGGGGTGCACGTCGCCCAGCGCGGCGGGCAGCACCCCCTCGCGACCCATCGAGAACAGCACTCGCACCAGCGCGGTCACGGCACCGCTCGTGCAGGCCACGAAGGCGGCAGCGGCCGCGGCGTCGAGCAGGGACGGCAGCGGGCCGCCCGCCTCCGCCCGCACCAGCCCGTCCAGCGGAGCCCCCGAGAGCAGGACGGCGACCGGTGCCTCGCGCAGCAGCGCCATCTGCGCGGCCGCGCCCACCAGCAGGACGACGCCGCCCACCGCGGGCGTCCACAGCACGGCCCGCGGGACGAACAGCAGCGGACGGCGCGACTCGACGCCCAGCACCGAGGAGCTCTCGAAGCCCATGAACGCCGTCACCGCCAGCACGAGCGCCAGGGCGGCGCCCCCGGGCGTCGGGAGGGCGTCGACGACGACGGCGCCCGCCGGCTCGGTGGCGCCCGCCTGCGGCCCGCCGCGGACCACGAGCACGCCGAGCAGCACCAGCACGAGCGTCAGGGACACCGCCTCCAGCGCCAGGACCAGCCGCGCCGACAGCTGGACCCCCCGCGCGGCGACCAGGCCCACGCCGCAGGCCACGACGACGACGCCGACCGCCACGACACAGGGGTGCTGCGCCCACCCGACCAGCGCGGACGCGTAGAGGGCAGCGCCCACGCAGGAGGACACCGCGAGCGCGGCGTAGGCGACGACGAGCGACCACCCGCACACGACGCCCGCCACCGGGCCGAGGCCCCGCGCGCAGTAGCTGTAGACGCCGCCGACGGCGGCCATCCGGCGCGCCGCGTGCCGCACGCTCCACGCCACCAGCACCATGAGCGACCCCGCCGCCGCGAAGGCGGGCACCGTGAGGGAGCCGCCGGCGGTGGCGACGAGCGCCGGCACCGTGACCAGCGCGGCGGTCGGGGCGAGCACCGCCACGGACTGCGCCAGCACCTCGAGGAACCCGAGCCGCCGTCGTCGCAGTCCCTCCACGGGGGAGGTCGTCGCGAGAGCGGGCGCTGGCACCGGGTGAGGGTGGCCCAGGTGTGTTGCGCCGGTGTTTCCTCAGACGAGAAGACCTCGCGGGCCTTCTCGATCACGGTCTCGGCCTGGACCCGTGCGCGGAACAGCCGCGCAACGCCGGCGTCGCAGGGTTGGCGCCCATGGCCACCACGTCAGCTCCCTCCGGAGCCCCCGCGCTCGTGCCGGACGGCCGAGCCGAGCGCCTCACCGGGCGCCTCGGCGTCGGCTCGATCGTCTTCATGGTCGTCGCGGCCGCGGCGCCCCTCACCGTCGTCGCCGGGTCCGTGCCGATCGGCATCGCCAACGGCAACGGCGCCGCCTACCCGGCGATGTACGCCGTCGCCGCCGTGGTGCTGGCGCTGTTCGCGGTCGGCTTCACCGCGATGACCCGCCACGTCCCCAACGCCGGCGCGTTCTACTCCTACGTCGGCGTCGGCCTCGGCCGCAGCGCCGGTCTCGGCAGCGCGTTCGTGGCGCTCACCAGCTACGTCACCGTGCAGGGCGCCGTGTACGCCTACCTCGGCTACGCCACGGGCGAGCTGGTCTCGTCGTGGGTGGGTCTCGCGCTGCCCTGGTGGGCGTGGGCGCTCGCGGGTGTCGCGGTCTGCGGCTGGCTCGGCTACCGCCACATCGAGCTGTCCGGACGGGTGCTGGGTGTGCTGCTGCTCGCCGAGATCGCCATCGTCCTCGTGCTCGACGCCGCCGTCGTGCTGCGCGGCGGGGCGGACGGGGCCGGCCTGTCCACGGCGCTCGTGGAGCCGTCGCAGCTGCTCTCGGGTGCTCCCGCGTTCGGCCTCATGTTCGCCGTGGCCGGGTTCATCGGGTTCGAGGCCACCGCGGTGTTCCGCGACGAGGCCCGCACCCCGGAGCGGACCATCCCCCTGGCCACGTACGTGGCGCTCGCCGCGATCGGCGTCTTCTACACGCTGTCGGCGTGGGCCGTGGTCTCGGCCTACGGGGACGAGGAGGCCGTCGCCGTGGCGGCCTCCGACCCCGGCGCCATGGTGGCGAACGCCGCGCAGCGCTACCTGGGCACCGCCGCTTCCGACGTCCTCCAGGTGCTGCTCCTCACCAGCCTCCTGGCCGCGGTGCTGTCCTTCCACAACGTGCTCGCCCGGTACGTCTTCTCCCTGGCGAGGGCTCAGGTCCTGCCCGCCGTCGCCGGTGCCAGCCACGCCCACCACGGCTCCCCGCACGTGGCCTCGCTGGCGACGTCGCTCGTCGGCGCCGCCCTGCTCGTGATCTGCGCGGCCGCCGGGCTCGACCCCGTGGTGCAGGTGTTCACCTGGCTGTCGGGCCTCGCGACCGTCGGGATCATCGCGCTGATGCTCCTGACCTGCATCGCCGTCATCGTCTTCTTCCGCCGCACCCGCGCCGACCGCCGCGCCTGGCACACCCTCGTGGCCCCGGCGCTCGGGCTGGTGGGCCTCGGTGGGGCGCTGGCCCTCGTCGTCGTCAACCTGCCCCTGCTCATGGGCGGCTCGGTGGTGCTGGGCGTCGGCGCCGGCGTGCTCCTGCTCGCCGCGCTGGCAGCGGGCTGGGTGCTCGCCGCGGCCCGGCCGGCGGCCGCCGCCGAGCTGCTCCTCACCCCGCGCGCCGAGGGCGCGCCCCAGATCTGACCCGCCGACCTGAGCCTCGACAGAGAAGGACCCCATGACCCTCATCGACGAGCCCACCACGACCTCCACCGCATCCACGGCGACCCACCCGCTCTCCCGGTTGTCCCCGGCCGAGATCACCGCCGCGGCCGACGCCGTGCGCGCCGCCGGGCTGGCGGGCGAGAGCACCGCCTTCGTCTTCATCGGCCCCGACGAGCCCCACAAGGACGTCGTCCGGAGCTGGCGGGAGGGCGATCCCGTGCCCCGGTCGGTGCGGGTCATGCTGCTCGACAGGGCCACCGGCACCGGCACCGACGCCCACGTCGACCTCGCGGCCGCCGGCGGACCGGCCGTGACGGCCAGCACCGTCGTGGACGGCCTCGATGGCCACATGCCCATCCTCGACGGCGAGTTCGAGGTCATCGAGGGCCTGCTCGCCGGCGACGAGCGCTGGGCCGCGGCGTTGGCGAAGCGCGGCGTGGCGGTGGCCGACGTGCGGGCCGTGCCGCTCTCGGCCGGCTCGTACTTCCCCGAGGAGCACGGCCACCGCATCGTGCGCGTGCTCGGGTTCCACCAGGCCGACCCCGACGACCTGCCCTGGGCGCACCCGGTGGACGGCGTGGTCGCCTACGTCGACATCACCACCGGCGCGGTGAACGCCGTCCACGACCTCCTGGACCTGCCGGTGCCCACCGAGCGCGGCGACCTGCTCTCCGGCGTCCACACCGCTCCCGCCCGGGAGCTGCGACCCTTGGAGATCACCCAGCCGCAGGGACCGTCGTTCACGGTGGAGGACGACGTCGTCCGGTGGGCCGGGTGGGAGGCCCGCATCGGCTTCGACGCCCGCGAGGGGCTCGTGCTGCACCAGGTGGGGCTCGACGGGCGCTCGATCCTGCACCGCGCGTCGATCTCGGAGATGGTCGTGCCCTACGCCGACCCCTCACCGGTGAGGTTCTGGCAGAACTACTTCGACACCGGCGAGTACCTGTTCGCCCGGTACTCCAACAGCCTCGAGCTGGGCTGCGACTGCCTGGGCGACATCACCTACCTCGACGCCGTCATCGCCGCCGAGGACGGCACCCCGCGCACCATCCGCAACGCGATCTGCCTCCACGAGGAGGACTACGGCGTCGGGTGGAAGCACTCCGACATGTTCACCGGCGCCTCCGACACCCGCCGCGCCCGCCGGATGGTCATCAGCTTCTTCACCACCATCGGCAACTACGACTACGGCTTCTACTGGTACCTCTACACCGACGGCCGCATCGAGCTGGAGGCCAAGGCCACCGGCATCGTCTTCACCTCCGCCTACCGCGGCGAGGAGCACCCCTACGCCACGCAGATGGCCCCCGGCCTGGGCGCGCCCTTCCACCAGCACCTGTTCTCCGCGAGGCTCGACATGGCGGTGGACCAGCGGCCCGACGACGACGGCGGGTGGACCGGCAACACCGTGGTCGAGGTCGACGCGGCACGCGTGCCGGTGGGGCCGGGCAACCCCTACGGCAACGCCTTCACCCGCGTGATGACCCCGCTGACCTCCGAGGGGGAGGCGCAGCGGATGTCGGACGCCACCGTCGGGCGGACCTGGGTGGTGACCAACCCGTCGGTGCCCAACCGGCTCGGCGAGCCCGTCGGCTACGCCCTGTGCCCGCAGCCCAGCCCCGCGCTGCTGGCCGACCCGAGCTCGGTGGTCGCCTCGCGCGCGGCGTTCTCCACGAAGCACCTGTGGGTGACCCCCCACGACCCGGCGCAGCGGTACGCCGCCGGTGACCTCGTCAACCAGCACCCCGGTGGCGCGGGCCTGCCCGCGTACACGGCGTCGGACCGGTCCGTGGAGGACACCGACGTCGTGCTCTGGCACACCTTCGGCCTCACGCACTTCCCGCGCCCGGAGGACTGGCCCGTCATGCCCACCGACTACACCGGGTTCCAGCTCAAGCCCCACGGGTTCTTCGACAGGAACCCCGCCCTCGGCGTTCCCGCCGTGCTGACCAGCAGCAACGGGCACTGCTCCTCCGGGCGCTGAGCCAGGTGAGCGTGCGCGCCGTGGGCCAGGTCCTCGCGGTGACCGCCGCGCTGGTCCACGGCGCGCTCGCGGTGGCGGGACCGAGCGCGGTGGCGCTGGCGATGCTGCCGCTGGCGCTCGGGTGCGTGCTCTGCGCACGCCACCTCGAGCGAGCCCGCGCGTGGGTGGGCTGCGCCGTGCTCGACGCGGCGATGCTCGCGCTCATGGTGCTCGACCACGCCGCGGCGGCCGCCGGGCCCGTGGCTGCCGCGGCGGTCGTGGGCCACCACGGCGAGCACGCCGCGTCGCTGCTGCCCGGCGCCGCGCGGTCGGACGGCGCGGCGCACGGGCTGATGGCCGTGGCCGAAGGGCTGGTGGGCGCCCAGCTGGCCCTCGCCGTCGTCGTCCTCGTCCTCCTTGCGGTGAGGCACCGCGGCGGAGCACAGTGGAGGCACGGCCCGGCGCGGCCGGCCGCCCGCACCCCGGTGGACGCGCCAGCCCTCGAGCGACCGACCGTCGTCCGCTGAGCTCAGCGCCACCTGCGGCAGTGCGGGCACCCGGAGCACGGCGCGGAGCGAGGGATGACTGTGATCGTCGACGTCGAGACCGCCAAGGCCGCAGCCCGGGCCCTGCGGAAGGACCTGTCCGCCCGCGGGGTGGACCTGACGCACTCCGCTGCGCTGGAGCTGGTGGCGCACCAGCTGGGCCACCGCGACTGGAACACCGCCTCCGCGCTCCTGGCTCCCGGGGAGGAGCCGCCGCAGCTGAGAGCACCGGTGCCCGTGCTGCGGGTGCTCGACGGGGAGGTCGGGCGCGAGTTCTACTCCCAGCTCGGTTTCGAGCTGCTGTGGGAGCACCGCTTCGAGCCCGACCTCCCCCTCTACCAGCGCCTGCGCCGCGACGAGGTGGTCCTGGACCTGTCGGAGCACTACGGGGACGGCGTCCCCGGCACCGTGGTCTGGGTCCCCGTGCGCGACGTCCGCGCCCTCCACGCCGAGCTGCGCCCGAGGCTGTGGGCGCACCAGCGGCCCGGCCTGGACCAGGACGCGCCGGGTGGTCCGACCTTCACGGTGGGCGACCCGTACGGCAACCACCTGCGCTTCTGCCAGCCGGCGGGCTAGCGGGGCGGCGGCAGCAGGCCGCGCGACATCGCCACCGTCACCGCGGCCGTCCGGTCGTCCACGCCGAGCTTGGCGAAGACGCGCAGGAGGTGGCTCTTGACCGTCGCCTCGCCGATGAAGAGCTCGTTCGCGATGGCCGGGTTGCTCAAGCCCCGCCCCACGCACGCCAGCACCTCGGTCTCGCGGGCGGTGAGGCGCTCGGCGGCGGGCTCGCGCATCCGCGTGAGCAGCTTCGCCGCCACGGGCGGCGCCAGCACCGTCTCACCGCGGGCCGCGCGGCGGACGGCGTCGGTGAGGGCCGCGCGGGGTGCGTCCTTGAGGAGGTAGCCGGTGGCGCCGGCCTCGACGGCGCGCAGGACGTCGGCGTCGGTGTCGTAGGTGGTGAGCACGAGGACGTGGGCACCGGGGTGGGCGGCCTTCAGCCGGCTGGTCGCGGTGACGCCGTCCACCCCGGGCATCCTCAGGTCCATGAGCACCACGTCGGGGCGGTGCTGCTCGTAGGCGGCGAGCACGCCGTCGCCGTCGTCGACCTCCGCCACCACGGCGAGGTCGGCCTCCGCGGAGAGCAGCGCCACGATGCCCGCGCGGACCACCGGGTGGTCGTCGACGACGACGAGGCGCAGCGGGGTCGACCCAGCGGCAGAGGTCATGCCGGCACCCTGACGCGCAGGACGCACCCGGCGCCACCTCCGCCCGCCTCGAGCACGGCGGAGCCGCCCACCTGGGTGGCGCGGGCCGCCATCGCGGCCAGCCCGTAGCCGGTGCCGGTGGGGGCCGCCGCGAGCCCGGTCCCGTCGTCGGTGACGGTGAGCTCGACGCCCTCGGCGTCCACGGCCAGCGCCAGGGCGACCCGGGTGGCGGCGCCGTGCCGGCGGGCGTTGCCCAGGCCCTCCTGGGCGGCCCGCAGCAGCACCACCTCCACCTCGGGGGGCAGCGGCGGCAGCGCGGTCGGCAGGTCGAGGTCGACGGTGGTCCCGTCGGTGGCGGTCGTGCGCGCGGCGAGGCGCTCCAGCGCGCTGAGCAGCCGCGCTCCCGGCTGGGAGGCGGCGAGGTCCGGCGGGGAGTGCGCGGCGACGATGGCCCGCGCCTCGGCGAGGTTGGCGCGGGCCGTGGCCTCGATGAGGCCGAGGCGCTCGTGGGTCTGACCGTCTCGGGCGGCCTGGGACAGGGCCACGATGCTGAGGAAGCCCTGCGCGAGGGTGTCGTGGATCTCCGCTGCGAGGCGCTCCCGCTCGGCGAGCACGCCGCGGGCGTGCTCAGCGGTGGCCAGCTCCGCCCGGGTGGCGGTGAGCTCGGCGAGCAGGTCGGCGCGCTGCTCGCTCTCACGCACCAGCCCGGTGATCCACAGCCCCAGGACGATCGCCGCCGCCGACTGCAGGAACGCCGTCACGACCGCGTCGGTGAGCGCCCCGGGCCGCCAGCTGCCCTGCGCGGCCTGCACCACGGCGAGGGCGGCGGGGGTGAGGACGACGACGGCCACCGCCGGCCCGCGGCGCTCGACCATGGCCCAGGCCTGCGGGAAGAGCACGAACAGCGGAGCCAGCGCCACTCCCGGGCTGAGCGCCAGGGAGAGGACGACCAGGCAGGCGCCGACGCCGCCGGTGTAGACGGCGTACGTCGCCACCGCCCTCGGCCCCGTCACGGACTGCGCCAGCAGCCGGGTGCCGACGGCCGCGTACAGCCCCGCGGCACCGGCGAGCGCCGCGACCCCGGTGAGCCGGTCGGCGAGCGGCGCGCCGGACAGCGTCAGCACCGCCACGGCCGTGACGGCCAGCACGCCGTACCAGGCGGCGTGCCAGCCGACCCGGCTGCGCTCCCAGAAGTCCACTCAGCCGTCCCCGCGGCGGCGCCAGCGGAACGTCGTCCGGCACAGCACCAGCCCCAGCGCCGTCCAGCCGAGCAGCACCAGCGCGACGACGCCCAGCTGCCAGGAGCCCGACGGCTCGGCCGCCGCCATCGAGTCCGGGAGCAGCGCGGCGCGGAACCCCTCCGCCATCCACTTCAGCGGGAACACCGCCGCGACGTCCTGCATCCACCCCGGCAGCTGGCTGTAGACGAAGAACACCCCCGAGATGAACTGGAGGACCAGGACGACGGGCGCGGTGACGGCGCTCGCGGAGCGCCCGGTGCGGGGGACGCTGGAGTAGGCGATGCCCAGCAGCGTGCCCGCCGCCGCGCCCAGCACCGTCACCCACGCCAGGGTCCACCACTGCTGCGGCCCGGCCGGCAGGTCGACGTCGAAGAGCAGGTGCGCGGCGGTCAGCAGCACCGCCATCTGCACGGCACCGGTGACGACGACGAGCCCCACCTTGCCGAGGAAGTACGCCGCCGGCGGCATGGGCGTGCCCTCCAGGCGCTTGAGCAGGCCGTCGTCCCGCTCCACCGCGATGGAGATGGCGAGGGACTGGAAGCTCACGAGCAGCACGCCGGAGGCGGCCATCCCGGCGGTGAAGTACTGCGTGAAGCTCACGCCGGGCGCCACGTCCCCGGAGAAGACCGACCCGAAGATGAACAGGAAGATGATCGGGAAGAACACGTTGAAGACCAGCGCGTCCCAGGACCGGGTGAGCTCCTTGAGCTCCACCACCGTCCGCGCCAGCGAGGTGCGCAGCAGGAACGCGGGGGAGCGGAAGGCCGAGGCGTCGGCGGCGGCGCGGGTGCGCGGGCCGGCCGGCGTGGTCGGGGTCGTCGTCACCGGGACACCTCGGCGGGGGTGAGCAGGGACAGGTAGGCGTCCTCGAGGGTGGGCCTGTGGACGCTGAGACCGTCGGGCTCGCCGCCCGCGGCGTGCAGGCGCGCGACCAGCGCCGCCGGCTCGCCCGTCAGCTCGGTGCGCCAGGTGCCCCCGGCGTCGCGCCAGCGGACGGTGGCCGCGGCCCGGTCGCGCCCGCCGAGCGTGGCGGGGGTGCCGGTGGCCACGATCCGCCCGCCGTCGATGACGGCCAGGGCGTCGGCGAGCACCTCCACCTCGTCGAGGTAGTGGGTGGTGAGCAGGATCGTCGTGCCGTCGGCCGCGAGCAGCTGCACGAGCGCCCAGAACTCCCGGCGCGCCTCGGGGTCGAACCCGGTGGTCGGCTCGTCGAGGAACAGCAGCTCCGGGTCTCCGACGATCCCCAGCGCGACGTCGAGGCGCCGGCGACGGCCGCCGGACAGCGCGCTGGCGCGGGTGCGGGCGTCGTCGGCGAGCCCGACCTGCTCGATGACGGCCTCGGGGCGGCGCGGGCGGGGGTAGAAGGTGGCGAACTGCCTGACGACCTCGGTGACGGTGAGGTCTGACAGGTCCCTCGTCGACTGCGCGACGATCCCGATCCGGCTGCGCCAGGCGGGCGTCGGGCGGCCCGGGTCGGCGCCCAGCACGCGGACCTCGCCGGACGTGCGGGCGCGGTAGCCCTCGAGCACCTCCACCGTGGTCGACTTGCCCGCCCCGTTGGGGCCGAGCAGCGCGAACACCTGACCGGCGGGCACCTCGAAGGAGACGCCGTCGACGGCGCGCTTGGTCCCGTAGTGCTTGTGCAGGTCAGCCACGCTGACCGCCGGCTCGCCCTCTGGCTCTCGGCTCATGGCACGAGCCTGCCGCTGCGGGGCCGCGCGCGGCAGCACCGGCCGGCGGGACGCACCCTCCACCGACCGGTGGAGGGGCGGCGCTACAGGTCGACGTCGACGCGCTTGGTGCGCGAGGCGTGGCCGCGGACCACGCGGACGCGGCTGGGCGCGACACCGAAGTGCTCGGCCAGCGCGCGCTCCAGCCCGGCGTTCGCCACGCCGTCGACGGCGCGCTCGCGGACGTGCACGACGAGGGTGCCGTCGTCGTCGGTCTCGACCAGGGGACCGCGCCTGCTGCCCGGCTTGGCCCGGACGGTCACCTGCACGCCGGTCGGGTCAGGCGAGGACGCGCGTGCGGGAGGCCGCCGGGGTGAGGCGGCCGGTGCGGGCGGCCCACACCTCGAAGACCACGGTGAACAGCGGCGGGACGCTGCAGACCAGCGCCGTGAGCAGCGTGCCCCAGCTCCAGCGCAGCACGCGCCACGCGAGCACGGACAGGACGAGGTAGGCGACGAAGGCAGCACCGTGGAGGGGGCCGAAGACCTTGACGCCCACCTCCGTGGTGTCCGCCGCCAGGTACTTGAAGTACATGCCCGTCAGCAGCCCGACCCACGTGCAGGCCTCGATGACGGCGACGGTGGTGAAGGCCCGCAGGACCAGGCGCTGGCGGCTCGTCAGGGCATCACTCGCAGGCACACGCTGATCACACCACGCCGCAGCGGGCGAGCGGTGCGTGCGACAGGGCCCGCGTGGCGAGCCTCACCACGGCGAGGGGAGGATGGGCGGGATGCGCCACAGCGAGTTCTGGCAGCTGGCCGACGCCGTGTTCGGCCAGGGGTACGCGCGGTCCCTGGCCTCCGACATCGTGCTGAGCGCCCTGGGCGGTCGCTCGCCGGTGCAGGCCCTCGACGAGGGCGTCCCTCCGCGCGACGTCTGGGTGGCGCTGTGCGACGCGCAGGACGTCCCCGAGGCGCGCCGCTGGCTCGACACCCGCGAGGCCAACCGCCGCCGACGCTAGGCGGGCTTCGTGGCCTGCAGGGTGAAGCTGAGCGGCACGCGGTCGGCAGCGTCTTCGGGCAGTGCCCACTCGCCGCCCGGTGCCCCGACCATGTGCGCCATCGCCTTCCACGGGATGCTCCGGTGCTCCTCGAGCCCGGTGACCCGCAGCCCCGCGCCCAGCACCGCGGTGACCAGCTCGCCGAGGCCGTGGTTCCACTCGGCGCTGCGGGTGTGGGTGAAGACGTGGTCGGTCTCGACGTACGAGCCGGGCTCGTCGAAGACGGTGGGCTCGGCGCGCTCGAACCAGGGGTGGGACAGGACCAGGTCGCCGTCGGTGCGGTCCTGGTCGAGGGCGAGCAGCGCCGGGTGCCCGTCGCGCACGAGCAGCCGGCCGCCGGGGGCGAGCAGGTCCGCCACGAGCCGGGCCCAGTCGGTGATGCGCGGCAGCCAGCACAGGGCGCCGATGCCGGTGTAGACGAGGTCGTAGCGGTCCGCGCCCGCAGCGGCGAGCACCGCGGCGCCGTCGCTGACGTCGGCGCGGTGGTAGTCGATGTCGGCCCCGGCGCGCGCGGCGAGAGCGCTCGCCTGCTCCAGGGCTGCGGGGGAGAAGTCGACCCCGGTCATGCGCGCCCCGAGGCGGGCCAGGGAGAGCGTGTCGGTGCCGAGGTGGCACTGCAGGTGGACGCCCTGGAGGCCTGACACGTCTCCGAGGCGCGGGGCGTCGAAGGACACGACGTCGGAGATCTTCGCCGGGTCGGCGACGTAGTCGTCCAGCACGTAACCCGTGCCGGGCGCGGCGTGCGCGAGGGCCCGCTCGTCCCAGTTGGCGAGGTTGAGGTCCACCGCTGCGCGCACGTCCACGGTCCTCATCCTGCCCAGTGCTCATCCCTCCCGGTAGGCGCGGCTGGGCAGGTCCCCGGCCTGCCAGGCGCGGCGGGAGGACGGCGGCGGGCGGTGGCCGTACCCGTCGCCCCTCACGGCGACGAGCACGACGGCGACGACGACGAGCACCGGGACGGTGGCGACCAGGGCCACGAGGATCTCCATGGCCCGATGTTGGCGGCCGTTGAACTCGTGCCACCAGTGGCAGAAGTGACACCGGTCATCGACTTCCTGCCACACTGCGTGGCAGGCTGTGCGCGTGGTGCTCCGCGACGTCGCCGTCCTCGTCCTGCCCGGTGTCGCCCCCTTCGAGCTCGGCATCGTGTGCGAGCTCTTCGGGCTCGACCGCAGCGACGACGGCCTGCCCGTCTACGACTTCGCCCTGGTCACCGAGCACCCCGGTCCGGTGGTGACCAACCAGGGGTTCTCGGTCAACGTCGACCACGGCCTCGAGCGCGCGGCCTCGGCCGACCTCGTGGTCACCACCCCCGTACCCCGGGGGACGACGGCGAGCCCGGCCGTCGTCGCGGCGCTGCGCGCGGCGCACGAGCGGGGCGCGCGGTTCCTCGGGGCGTGCAGCGGCTCGTACGTGCTGGCCGACGCGGGGCTGCTCGACGGGCGGCGCTGCACCACGCACTGGAAGTACGTCGACCACTTCGCCGCCCAGTTCCCGGCGGCGACGGTCGACTGCGACGTCCTGTACGTCGAGGACGGTCCCGTCATCACCAGCGCCGGCTCGGCCGCCGCCATCGACGCCGGCCTCCACCTCCTGCGCGGCGAGCTGGGCGCCGCCGGGGTCGCCAAGATCGCCCGCCGCATGGTGGTGCCGCCGCACCGGGACGGCGGCCAGGCGCAGTTCATCCCGACCCCGGTGCTCCCGCCGGAGGCGTGCGCCGACGACGACCTCGCCGCCCTGCACGTCTGGGCGCTGGAGCACCTCGCCGAGGACCTGTCGGTGGAGCGGCTCGCCGCGCACGCGCGGATGTCACCGCGGACGCTGGCGCGCCGGTTCGCCGACGCCTCCGGCACCTCACCGGCGGCCTGGGTGGCGCGGATGAGGCTGCAGCGCGCCCAGGAGCTGCTGGAGACCACCGACCTGCCGGTCGACGAGGTGGCCGCGGCCGTCGGGTGGGGCTCCGGCGCGGTGCTGCGCCACCACTTCAGCCGCCTGGGCACGACGCCCCTGGCCTACCGCCGGACCTTCGCGGGCACCGCCTAGCCGCACCGCGCCAGGGGGGCGCCGGACTGCCGGTCCGACGAGGACGGCTGCCAGTTCGAGCCCGCGTCGCTGCACCGGCGCTCGCGGGTGGTGGAGGCCGGATCCGGTGAACCGCCCGCGCACGGCACCGCCAGCGGTCACGATGGGTGGGTGAGCCAGCTACCCACCGCGGCGCGGTCCGCTGTGGTGCCGGCGCAGAGGTCGCGGCCCGACGTCGAGGGACTCCCGCTGCTGCGCGAGCGCTCGCACCGGCGCGAGCCGTCAGCTGCCCGCGGCGCGGGCGTCGCGCTCGTCGTCACGGCCCTCGTGGGCGCGCTCGTGCTGGCGCTCGGCGCCGCCGCGTACCTGTGGGTGGTCAGCGACGCCTGGCAGCAGCGCGCCGAGAGCGCCGAGTCGCAGCGCGCGCAGCTGGTGGGTACCTCGCAGGAGCTGCACCAGCGCCTCGACGCGCTGCAGGCCGACCTCGCAGCCTCGGACGCGCGCGTGGAGCAGCTGGCCGCGGAGAAGGCCCGCGCCACGGACCTGCGCGAAGCGGGGGACCGCTGAGGCGCTCCGCCGCCGTCGTCGTCCTGGTGAGCGTGCTGGGGACGGCGGCGTGCGCAGCGGTGCCGCAGATGCCGCCGGTGCAGCCTGCAGCGGCGGACCCGGCCGCGGCAGCGGCCAGCGCCGTCGCCAGCGCTGAGTCTGCGGGCGTCCTGCGCACCGCGGTGCGGGCGTCGGTGCGGGTGCGCACTGTCGGCTGCACGAACGTGCGGACCGGCTCGGGCTTCGCGGTGGACGCGCACACCCTGGTGACCAACGCGCACGTGGTGGCCGGCGCGGAGCAGCTGCAGGTGGACACGTGGGACGGTCACCAGCTGGCGGTGACGGGGTCGGTGACGGCTGCGGTGGCGGACCTCGCCGTGGTGCGCACGCGCGAGGCGCTCCCCGCCACCGCGCCGCTGGCCGACGCCGACCCGGTCGGCGGGGAGACCGTCACGGTGGTCGGCTACCCCCGCGGCGAGGCTCTGGCGAAGGCCACCGGGACGATCACCGGCCCTGCGGACGACCCCCTGCACACCGCCGCGGCGGCGGTGCTCCAGCTGGAGGCCTCGGTGGCGCCGGGCAGCTCCGGGTCGGCCGTGGTGGACGGCGACGGCGCGGTGGTCGGCGTGCTCTACGCGGGCGCCACGACCGGCGAGGACGCGTACGCGGTGCCGGTGAGCACCCTGCGCGCCGCGCTGGCGGCGCAGGGTCCGGCGGACGGGTCAGCCCGCTGCTGAGGACTTGTCGCTGCGGACGACCACGATCCCCGCGAGCACCACGGCTCCGCCGACCAGCTGGACGGTGGAGAGGTGCTGGCCCAGCAGCACCCACGCCCACGCGGCGGCGAAGAGCACCTCGGTGAGCGCCACGAAGGACGCCGGCGCCGCGGAGAGGCGGCGGGCAGCGGCGATGCCCGTGCCGTAGGCGAAGGCGGTGGCGATGGCCACCATGCCGAGCACCACCGACCACCACGGGACGGCCGCGCCGGCGAGGGCGACGTCGCCGAGGGCCACCCCCATGGGCAGCAGGCCCACGAGCGCCGCGGCGCCGAGGACGGCGGCGCCGACGAGCATGCCCACCCAGGCCATGGCCAGAGCGGGCACGCCGCTGCCGTCGTGCGCGGCGAGCACGAAGTACACGGCCAGGCAGGCGCCGGCGATGCCGGCCCACACCAGCCCGGTGCCACCGGCGAGGCCGCCCTCACCCACGCCGAGCACCAGGGCGAGGCCGCCGAGGGCCGCCAGCCCGCCGAGCGCGGTGCGCAGGCGGGGGCGCTGACCGCCGACCGTCCACGCCCACGCGACCACCAGCAGCACGCCGGAGTACTCGATGAGCAGCGCGAGGGAGACCGGCACGGTCTCGACGGCGGCGAAGAAGCCGAGCTGGCAGCCGGCCATGGCGAAGACCCCGAACGCCAGGGCCCGCCAGCGGGCGGCCCACAGCAGGTGCCAGCGGCCGCGGAGCTGGGCGACGGCGACGGGCGCCAGCACCAGGCCCGCGCACAGCATGCGCACGATGACGGCGGACCCGGGAGTCCAGCCGGCCGCCAGCAGCGCGTTGGCGAAGATGCCCGAGGTGCCGAACGCGGCGGCGGAGGCGAGCGCGTAGAGCAGGCCGCTCTGGGCCGGGAGGGTGGATGCTGCCGGGGCGGTCTGCGCCGCAGTCGCTGTCATGAGTCAAACCCCTCTACGCTCGTGACGCCGAGGGTGACGCTAGTGGTGGGCCGTGAAAGGAGTCAAGATGCTTTTCGCTCATGACACCGAGCGCGAGCTCAGTGCGCTCGTCGCCATGGTCAACACCGTCGGTCACGTCTCCGGCGAGGAGGGCCTGCCCGACGTGGAGGCGCTGGACGCCTTCTGCGAGGAGCACCGCTGGAGCGGCCGGCGCGACCACGACCTCGCCGAGCTGGAGTCCGTCCGCTCCCTGCGCCCGCGCCTGCTCGCGCTGTGGGACCTGGCGCTCGCCGGGGACGAGGCGGGCTTCGTCGAGCTCGTCAACACCCTGCTGTCCGAGGGGCGCGCGCTGCCGCAGCTGGTCCGCCACGACGGCTGGGACTGGCACCTGCACGCCACCCCCGACGACGCCCCGCTCGACCGCCGCATGGCCGTGGAGGCCGGCATGGCCATGGTCGAGGTGGTCCGCCGCGGCGAGCTCGGCCGGCTGCAGCGCTGCGCCGGCGAGGACTGCACCGACGTGTTCGTCGACCTGTCGAAGAACCGCTCCCGCCGCTTCTGCGACGGCTCGTGCGGCAACCGCGCCGCCGTCGCCGCCTACCGGGCCAGGATGCGGGGGTGAGCCCCTCCGTCGTCGACCCGGTCACCGCCCTCGTGGACGCGGTGCGGACCAGGACGACGACGGGAGCGGCTCCCGAGCTCGTCGCGCTGCACGAGGTGCTGGACCAGCACTTCAGCCGGGTGTTCGCCCAGCTGGAGCGCGTGGCGGTGCCGGGGTCCCCGCACGCCCTGCTCCTGCGCTGGCGAGGCTCGGGCGGCGCCGGCGGGGAGGCAGCGCCGCTGGTGCTCCTGGCCCACCAGGACGTGGTGCCGGCCGGGGCTGGGGCGGCCTGGACCCACCCGCCGTTCGCCGGGGTGCTGGCGCCCTCGGCGGAGGGCGAGGCCGTGTGGGGGCGCGGGACCCTGGACGACAAGGGCCCGCTCGTCGTCGTGCTCGCGGCCGTGGAGGCCCTGCTGGCGGAGGGGTTCGTGCCCGCCCGAGACGTCTGGCTGTCGTTCGGGAGCGACGAGGAGACCGGCGGCGCCTCCTCGGCCGCCGCTGTCGAGGTGCTGCGCGAGCGCGGTGTGCGGCCGTGGGTCGTGCTCGACGAGGGCGGCGCCGTCGCCGCCGGAGCCCTGCCGGGGCTGCGGGCGCCGCTGGCGGTGGTGGGTGTCACGGAGAAGGGAAGCACCGTGCTCCGGCTCGTGGCTCGAGGTCGTGGCGGGCACGCCTCGACGCCCGCCCGCGGCGGCCCGGTCGCGCGGCTGGCGCGCGCGGTGGTGGCCCTCGAGCGCGCCGAGCGCCGCGCCGCGCTCGGACCCGTGACCCTCCCCGCGGCCACGCGGGAGCTGCTGCGCCGGGTGCTGCCCGGCCCGCTGGGCGCCCTGGCGGGGCGCTTCCCCTCGGCCGCGGGGCGCCTGCTCGTGCTGGCCGGGCCCGAGAGCGCCGCCATGGTCCGCACCACGCTGGCGCTCACCGCGATGCGCGGCTCCGAGGCCGTGAACGCCGTGCCCGACGAGGCGTGGGTGGGCGTCAACGCGCGCATCATGACCGGGGACTCCGTGGACGCCGTGGTGCAGCGCCTCCGCCGGGCCGTCGCGGGCTGCGGCGTGGACGTGGAGGTGCTCGAGCGAGGTGGGGCCAGCCCCACCTCGCCCTTCGACGACGAGGCGTTCGCGCTGCTCGAGCGGTGCACGGCGCAGGTGTTCCCGGACGCGGTGAGCACGCCGTACGTGACGATGGCCGCCACCGACTCCCGCTCCTGGACGGTCCTGGCCGAGCGGGTCCACCGGTTCTCCCCGCTGCGCATGAGCCGCGCGCAGCGGGCGGGGATCCACGGCGTGGACGAGCACGTCGCCGTCGCGGACCTGCTCGACGGGGTGCGCTGGACCACCGCGCTGCTGCGCGGGCTGCCGTGACCGCGCCCGGCGCGGCGGCGCGGCGCTCGCTGGTCGCCGTCGTCGGCGTCCTGGTGCTGGTGGAGCTGGTCTCCGGCGTGCTGCAGGCGTTCTACACGCCGCTGCTCACCGACGTCGCGGCCCGCCTGCGGGTCCCCGTGGGCGACGTCAACTGGTTCGAGGCGGCCCAGCTGGCGTTCTCCGCGCTCGCGGTGCCCGTGCTCGCGCGGCTGGCCGACCTGTGGGGGCCGCGCGCGGTGCTGCTGCTCTCGGCGTCCGTGACCGCGGCCGGGTCCTGGGTGCTCGTGCTGGCGCCCGGCTTCTGGACGTTCCTGCTCGGGTGGGTGCTGCAGGGCGCCTACGTGGTGTGGCTGCCGCTGGAGGTGGCGCTCGTGCACCGCCGCACCGCGGGGTCCGCCGAGCAGGGGCGGCTCGTGCGCCGCTCGGCGGGCGTGCTCGTGGCCGGGCTGCAGGCCGGGGCGGTCCTCGGAGCGCTGGGTGCGGGGGCGGTGGCCACCGCGCTGCCGCTGCAGGCGGTGCTCGCGCTGCCCGCGGTCGCCACCACCGCGTGCGTGGTGGTGGTCTGGGCGGGCGTGGAGCGGACTCCCGGGGCGGGGTGGCGCACCGGCGGTGGCCTGGACGGGCGCGGGCTGGCGCTGCTCGCCGCCGTCCTGGGCCTGGTCATGGGGGCTCTGGTGGCCGTGAGGCTGCTCGGGGTGTCGAGCCCGGTGCCGTGGTCGCTGGTGGTGGCGGGCGCTGCGGCGGGGTGGTGGCTGGTGCGGGTGGAGGCGCGGGTCGCCTCGCCGCTGGTTGACGTGCGGCTGCTCGCCTCGCGCGGGCAGTGGCCGGTGCAGGCGAGCGCCTTCCTCTTCGGGGCGAGCGTGCTGGGGGCGCAGGTGCCGCTCGCGACGTTCGCGCGCACCGACCCCGCCGTGGCCGGCTACGGGCTGGGGACCGACGCCGCGGGGGTGTCGCTGCTCATCGGCGCCTACCTGCTGGCGATGATCACCGGTGCGCTGGTGCTGCGGCGCCTGCCGGTGGCGGCGCTGGTGGTGGCGGTGGGGTACGGGGCCCTGTTCGCCCTGCACTCCTCGGCGGCGTCGCTGCTGGCGTGCCTGCTGCTGGTGGGGTTCGGCAACGGAGCGCTCGTGGCGGGACTGCCGGCCGCCGCCGCTGCCGCGGCACCGCCGGAGCGCGTGGCGTTCGCCACCGGGATGACCAACACCACCAAGGTGGTGGGCGGGGCCGTGGCCTCGGCGGTCTTCGCGGTGGCCCTCGCGTCGACGGGGTCGCTGTCGGACCCGGCGGCGGGGGCCGCCCCGCTGGCCGGGTACTACGTCGTGTGGGGCGTCTGCGCCGTGACGTCGCTGGTCTCCTCGGGCCTCCTCGCCTCGAACGCGCGTTCGGTCGCAAGGGGTACGCTGGTCGTGTGATCGCAGCGGAGGGCCGTCCGTCCACAGGGCGCGGCCTCGCGGCGACGGACTGTCGGTGGTGGCGCCTAGCGTCGTCCCCGAACGCACCGCAGCAGCGCCCGGCCGGTCCGGGTGCCCGTCGACAGGGGTGATCCTCGTGGCCGCACCCGCCACCAAGACCAACGACAAGTCGAAGTCGCTCGAGTTCGCGCTCGCGCAGATCGACAAGCAGTTCGGCAAGAACACCGTCATGCGCCTCGGCGACGAGGTGCGCGAGCCGATGAAGTTCATCCCCACCGGGTCGACCGCGCTGGACGTCGCGCTCGGCATCGGCGGCCTGCCCCGCGGCCGCGTGGTGGAGATCTACGGCCCGGAGAGCTCGGGAAAGACGACCGTGGCGCTGCACGCCGTGGCCAACGCCCAGAAGGCGGGCGGCATCGCGGCCTTCATCGACGCCGAGCACGCGCTCGACCCGGAGTACGCCAAGAAGCTCGGCGTCGACACCGACGCGCTGCTCGTCTCCCAGCCCGACACCGGTGAGCAGGCCCTCGAGATCGCCGACATGCTCGTGCGCTCCGGAGCCCTCGACATCCTCGTCATCGACTCCGTGGCGGCCCTCGTGCCCCGCGCCGAGATCGAGGGCGAGATGGGCGACAGCCACGTCGGACTGCAGGCCCGCCTCATGTCGCAGGCGCTGCGCAAGATGACCGGTGCGCTCAACACCGCCGGCACCACCGCGATCTTCATCAACCAGCTGCGCGAGAAGATCGGCGTGATGTTCGGCTCCCCGGAGACCACCACGGGTGGAAAGGCGCTGAAGTTCTACGCCTCGGTCCGCCTCGACGTGCGCCGCATCGAGACCCTCAAGGACGGCAACGAGCCCGTCGGCAACCGCACCCGCGTCAAGGTGGTGAAGAACAAGGTCAGCCCGCCGTTCAAGCAGGCCGAGTTCGACATCCTCTACGGCGTGGGCATCTCCCGTGAGGGCGGTCTCATCGACATGGGGGTGGAGCACGGCTTCATCCGCAAGTCCGGCGCCTGGTACACCTACGAGGGCGACCAGCTCGGTCAGGGCAAGGAGAACGCCCGCACCTTCCTGCGCGACAACCCCGACCTCGGCGACGAGATCGAGCGCAAGATCAAGGAGAAGCTGGGCATCGGCCAGCCCAAGGCCGACGGCGCCGATGGTGCTGCAGCACCGGTCGAGGCCAAGGTCGACTTCTGAGCACGCGTCAGGGCGGCGGCGGTGACCCCGTCGCCGTCGCCCGGGACGTGGTGCTCCGCCAGCTGACGGCTGCTCCCCGCAGCCGGGCGCAGCTGGAGAAGAAGCTGGCGGAGCGCGGCGTGCCCGACGAGGCCGCCGAGCAGGTGCTCGACAGGTTCACCGAGGTGGGCCTCGTCGACGACGCCGCCTACGCCGAGGTCCTCGTCAGGTCCCAGCGCCTCACCCGGGGCCTGGGCCGGCGGGGCCTGGCGCACGAGCTGCGCGCCAAGGGCGTCGACGACGCCACCGCGGCCGTCGCTCTGGAACAGGTCGACGACGAGGCCGAGGAGGCCGCGGCGCGAGACCTCGTCGCGCGGCGGCTGCGGTCGATGGGGGCGCTGGCCCCCGAGGTCCAGACCCGGCGGCTGGCCGGGATGCTGGCCCGCAAGGGGTACCCGCAGGGGCTCGTCATGCGCGTGGTGCGCGAGGCCGTGCGGAGCGCTGGCGCTGAGGACGAGCTGGATCCGGAGGACTGACGGTGGACGTGGTCATCGGCGACGACGGGGTGCCGCGCTGCGCGTGGGGCGCTTCGACGCCCGACTACGCGGTCTACCACGACACCGAGTGGGGCTTCCCGGTCTCCGACGACCGGCGCCTCTTCGAGAAGGTCTGCCTGGAGGGCTTCCAGTCCGGGCTGAGCTGGCTGACCATCCTGCGCAAGCGCCCGGCGTTCCGCGCCGCCTTCGCCGGGTTCGACCACGAGGTGGTCGCCGCCTTCGACGAGCGCGACGTCCAGCGGCTGCTCGCCGACGCGGGCATCGTCAGGCACCGCGGCAAGATCGTGGCGGCGATCAACAACGCCGCCCGGGCGCGCGAGCTGGTGGCCGAGCACGGCAGCATCGCCTCCTACGTCTGGAGCTGGGAGCCGGCTGGTGAGCAGGGGCGTCCGTTCGAGGTGCGCGCCACGTCGCCGGAGTCGACAGCGATGAGCAAGGACCTCAAGAAGCGGGGCTGGACGTTCGTCGGTCCCACCACCGCCTACGCGTTCCAGCAGGCGATGGGCCTGGTCAACGACCACGCACCGGGCTGCGCGGCGCGCGAGGAGGTCGCGGCAGCCCGGGCCGCCTTCACCCCGCCGGTCAGCTCCGTCGACAGCTCCGGCGTCAGCCCCGCCGCGGCCGGCTCGCGTCCCCCGGCAGACCGAACCGGGTGACCACCCCGGAGGAGAAGAGCACCGAGTCGGGCTCGCGCGCCGCCAGCTCGGGGAAGCCGACGTCGGTGAGCAGGGAGTCCTCGAGGGCCTCGACGGAGGCGGTGCGCAGCGGCCACGGGCCGTGCTCGTTGGGGACGTACCAGGTGCGTCCCACGTGCCGCTGGTGCAGGCCCCAGCGTGCCGTCAGGAAGCGGGGCAGCCCGTCGTCGTCGTGGGCCTCGGCGGGGGAGAGCTGCGCGCCGAGCGACAGCTCGAGCCGCTGGTGCACGCCCGAGCGGCTCCCGCGGCCGCGCAGCGCGTAGGCGACGCGCTGTCCGCTGCTGTCGTCCCGCCCGCCGGCCCGGCGCCCGAACGCCATCGACGACCAGCGGTACGGCAGCCCGAACGCCGCCTGCGCACCGGCCACCACCACCAGCCGCGAGCACTCGAGGGTGAGGAAGACGATGCCGCGCCGGCCGGTGTCGTCGACGGAGTACAGGCGTACGTTGGTCTCGAGGAACGTGCCCGCCCAGGGGACCGCGGGGCCGATCGTGCGCGGCCCCAGACCCGCACCCACCATGCGGAACGGCACCAGCGCCACGTAGGTCACGCCCTGGTGGGTGTCGGGTCGCACCCCCGGGGGCATGAGGTGGGCCACCCGCTCCGGCGGCACCGCCCAGTGCAGGAACGCGGCGTCGCGCCAGGCCTGCTCCATCATCACGGGGCCGTGGAGGTCGGGTGCGCCGGCGATCGCCTCTGGCTGGACGGTCGGACTGCTGCTCACAGCCACCTATCCTCGACGGGTGGTCGCAGTCCAGCCCGTCGAGCGCACGTACGCCGTCCGCACCTACGGGTGCCAGATGAACGCCCACGACTCCGAGCGCCTCGCCGGGCTCCTCGAGGACGCCGGGTACTCCCGCGCCGACGACGAGGCCGGGCGCTCGGGTGAGGCCGACGTCGTCGTCCTCAACACCTGCGCGGTCCGCGAGAACGCCGACAACCGGCTGTACGGCAACCTGGGCCACCTCGCGAGCGTCAAGGCGCGCCGACCCGGGATGCAGATCGCCGTGGGCGGGTGCCTGGCGCAGAAGGACCGCGACGTCATCCTGGCGAAGGCGCCGTGGGTGGACGTCGTCTTCGGCACCCACAACACCCACGCCCTGCCGGCGCTGCTGGAGCGCTCCCGCGTCCAGGCCGAGGCGCAGGTGGAGGTGCTGGAGGAGCTGGAGGTCTTCCCCTCCACGCTGCCGCAGGCCCGCGAGTCCGCGGCCAGCGCGTGGGTGTCGATCAGCGTGGGGTGCAACAACACCTGCACGTTCTGCATCGTGCCGGCGCTGCGCGGCAAGGAGAAGGACCGCCGCCCCGGTGACGTGCTCGCCGAGGTGGAGGCGCTGGTCGCCGACGGCGTGGTCGAGGTGACGCTGCTGGGGCAGAACGTCAACTCCTACGGCACCGGTGTGGGGGGCTTCGGCGAGGGGCTGGACCGGGGCCGGGGCAACTCGGCGTTCGCCGACCTGCTGCGCGCCGTCGGGAGGGTCGACGGCATCGAGCGGGTGCGCTTCACCAGCCCGCACCCGGCGATGTTCACCGACGACGTCATCACCGCCATGGCCGAGACGCCCACGGTGATGCCGCAGCTGCACATGCCGCTGCAGTCCGGCAGCGACCGGGTGCTGCGCGCGATGCGCCGCTCCTACCGGTCGGAGAAGTTCCTCGGGATCCTCGACCGCGTCCGGGCGCAGATCCCCGACGCGGCGATCTCCACCGACATCATCGTCGGGTTCCCCGGGGAGACCGAGGAGGACTTCGCCGAGACGCTGCGCGTGGTCGAGGGGAGCCGCTTCGCCAGCGCGTTCACGTTCCAGTACTCCCAGCGGCCGGGCACGCCCGCCGCCACCATGCCCGACCAGCTGCCCAAGGCGGTGGTGCAGGAGCGCTACGAGCGGCTCATCGCCCTGCAGGAGCGCATCAGCGAGGCGGAGGCGGCGCAGCAGGTGGGGCGCACGGTCGAGGTGCTCGTCGGCGAGGCGAAGGGCAAGAAGGACGGCGCCAGCCAGCGCGTCTCGGGCCGCGCCCGCGACAACCGGCTCGTGCACGTCGGGCTGCCGGCAGACCTGCCCGAGGCCGACCGGCCGCGACCGGGTGACGTGGTGACCGTCCAGGTCACGCAGTCCGCGCCGCACCACCTCGTGGCCGACGTGCCGGCCGAGCCGACGGGTGGGCAGCCGCTGCGCGTGCGGCGCACCCGCGGCGGTGACGCCTACGACCGGCGCCAGCTCGCCTCGTGCGGCGTGCCGGTGCAGGGCAGCGCTGGAGCCGGTGGTGCTGGTGGCGGCCGAGCTGTCGGCCTGGGCATCCCGACGCTGCGCGCGCCCGTCGCCTGACGAGCCCGCTCAGCGGGCCTGCCAGCGCTCCACCGCTCGCTGCGCCGATCGCGCGACGAGCTGGGCGAGCAGGGCCGTCCCCGCCATGCGGGCCGCCCGGGCGCTGAGGAGGGCAGGGGCGGACACCACGAGCGGCACGTCCGTGGGCCCGAGCACCGCCGCCCACGCCTTGAAGGGGATCCCGCTGACCGGCTGCAGCAGCAGGGCGGCGGTGCCGTGCCGCCCCAGCAGCGACCGCACCCGGTCGAGGCGGGCGGGGGTGACCCCGGGGACTCCCCGCACCACGGCCAGCGCCGCGTCCGGGCGGGCGCGGGCGGCGGTGAGCGAGACCAGGCCGCCGGCGGCCATGCCCCCGACGCACGCGCCCAGCAGCGAGGGCCAGCGGCGGCGGTGTCCCAGCACGAGCGCGGCGAGCAGGTAGTCCGCAGGGACCCACCACACCGTGGCCTCGCCCGCCGCCCAGGCGAAGGTGAGCGCGGGCGCGCCGCGGCCGTCGACGAACCGCCGCCAGATCATGCTGCATGATGCCCCGATGGCCGAGTCCGCGCGCCGTCCGCTGAAGACGCGCGGACGGTCGGCGTCGCACGCGGCGGCCACCTGGCTGGCCCGGCGCGGGGCGACGCCCAACGGCATCTCCGTGGTCGGGCTGCTGCTCGCCGTCGCCGCGGGGGCGTGCCTGCTGCTGTCAGGCGGTGCGGACCCCGCAGCGGACCGCACCGCGGGACCCGGCACCGAGGCGGTGCTGCTGGTCGCCGCCGCGGTGGGCGTGCAGCTGAGGCTCGCGGCGAACATGCTCGACGGGCTGGTGGCGGTGGAGTGCGGCCGCGGCACCCGCACCGGGCCGCTGTTCAACGAGGTGCCCGACAGGCTCGCCGACCTCGCGGTCCTCGTGCCCGCCGGGTACGCCGTGGGCGGCGGCTGGGGTGCGGGGCTGGGGTGGGCGGCCGGTGTCCTCGCCGTCCTCACCGCCTACGTGCGGCTGCTCGGCGGCTCCTTCGGGCAGGAGCAGCGCTTCAGCGGACCCATGGCCAAGCCCCACCGGATGTTCGCCATCACCCTCGCGTGCCTCGTGGGCGCGGTGGAGGTGCTGGCGAGCGGGTCGGCGGGGGTCGCGCTGACCGCCGGGCTCGTCGTCGTGGTGATCGGGTCCGCCCTGACCTGCGTGCTGCGCCTGCGGGCCGTCGCAGCGGGCCTGCCGTGAGCGGAGCCGTGGCGCAGAGCCGGGCCGACGCGGCGGTCGCAGGGTCGCTCGCCGGTCTCGCCCGGCTGCTCACCGGGGCCGTGCCCGTGTGGCGGGGCCCCCGCAGCAGCGACCGGCCGCGCGTCTACTACGCCAACCACTCCAGCCACTTCGACGCCGTCACCGTCTGGGCGGGGCTGCCGCCGGAGCTGCGGTCCCGCACGCGGCCGGTCGCCGCCGCCGACTACTGGGAGAAGACCCGGCTGCGACGCCACCTCGCGGCGCGGGTGTTCCGGGCGGTCCTCATCGACCGCGCGGGCGGGGGGCCCGCGGCCACGCAGGAGATGGCCGCGGTGCTGCGCGAGGGCGACTCGCTGATCCTCTTCCCCGAGGGCACCCGCGGTGACGGGCGCGAGGTGGCCCCGTTCAAGAGCGGTCTGCACCACCTCGCGGTCGCCGTGCCAGAGGCCGAGCTGGTCCCGGTGCGGCTGTCGAACCTCAACCGCGTGCTGCCGAAGGGGGAGCGGGTGCCCGTGCCCGTCATCGCGCGCCTCGTCTTCGGCGAGCCGCTGGCGGTCGTGCCGGGGGAGCCGAAGGACGCCATGCTCACCCGGGCCCGCCAGGCCCTGCTGGCGCTGGAGGAGCGGTGAGCCTCCTGCAGGACCCGATGCTGCTGCGGCTGCTGGGCGCCGTCGGGGCGGTGCTCGTCGTCGCGACCGTCATCGGCCGCGTGCTGCGGGCGCGGTCCTCCCCGCCGAGCGAGACGGTGGTCAACCTCAACCAGCGCATCAACGCCTGGTGGGTCATGGCCGTGGTCTTCGCCGTGGCCGTGGTGACCGGGCCGGCCGGCACGATCGTGCTGTTCGCGCTGCTGTCGTTCCTGGCCATGCGGGAGTTCGTGACGCTGGTGGAGTCCAGCCGCGCCGACCACCGCGCGCTGCTGCTGGCGTTCTTCGTGGCGCTCCCGGTGCAGTACGCGCTCCTGGCGGTGCAGTGGTACGGCCTGTTCTCGATCCTCATCCCGGTCTACGCGTTCCTCCTCATCCCCGCGGTGCTGGCCCTGGCGGGTGAGACGACCGACTTCCTGCGGCGCACGGCCACCATCCAGTGGGGCCTGGCGACCTGCGTCTACGCCCTCAGCTACGCCCCGGCGCTGCTGCTGCTCGACATCGACGGCTTCGACGGGCGCCAGGGCCTGCTGGTCTTCTTCCTCGTGCTGGTCGTGCAGGCCTCCGACGTGCTGCAGTACGTCGCCGGCAAGCTCTTCGGCCGCCACCGCATCGCCCCGCGCGTCAGCCCGAACAAGACGTGGGAGGGGTTCGTCGGCGGGGTGGCCGCCGCCACCGGGATCGGCACGGCGCTGTGGTGGGCCACCCCCTTCAGCCCCTGGCAGGCGGCAGCGATGTCGCTGCTCATCGCGGTGGTGGGGTTCCTCGGGGGGCTCGTCATGGCCGCCATCAAGCGCGACCGGGGCGTCAAGGACTACGGCGAGCTGATCCCCGGGCACGGCGGCGTCATGGACCGCATCGACTCGCTCGTGTTCGCCGCACCGGTCTTCTTCCACGCCACGCGCTTCTTCTTCCAGTGACCCCCGCTGCGCCTGCGCCGTCAGCGGCTGAGCGCGGGCTCGGGGGCCGGGGCGGTCGGCGCCGAGGGGCGGCGACGGGGGCGGGACGCGCCCAGCAGCACCCCGCCCACCACGACGGCGCCGAGCGCCACCTCGCGCCAGGGCGTCGCCTCGCCCAGCAGCACGTGAGCGGCCACCATCCCGACCACCGGCACGAGCATCGAGAACGGCGCCACGGAGCTGGAGGGGTGGCGGGCCATGAGCGCCGACCACACCACCTGGCCGACCAGCGTGGCGATGAGCACGGTGAAGGCCAGCCCGGCGATCGCCAGCAGCCCGGTCCGCGAGCCCAGCCCCGTGAACGCAGCGCCGATCCGCGCCGGCCCCTCGAGCACCAGCGACGCCAGGGCCAGCGGCAGCGGCGGCACCACCGAGACCCACAGCACCAGCCGCAGCGACTCGGTGGCCGTGGGCGGCTGGCCCAGCGCCATCCGCTCCCGCCACGCCAGCCGCGAGCCGAGGTTGCCGAACGCCCATCCCAGGCCTCCGAGCAGCGTGAGGACCACCGGCAGCAGCGTCGTCCAGACGTCGGTCCCGCCGAGCTCCGCCCGGGAGGCGGCGATCCCCGCCAGCCCCGCCACGGCGACGACGACGCCGGCCACCTGCCGGCCGGAGAGCCGCTCGCGCAGCAGCACGCCGGCCAGCACCACGGTGAACGGCGCTGAGGACTGCAGCACGAGCGACGCGAGCCCGGCGGGCATGCCGACGGCCATGGCCGTGTAGAGGAAGACGAACTGGGCCACCCCGAACCCCGCCCCGTAGGCCAGCAGCCAGCGCAGCGGCACGCCGCGCGGGCGCGGGACGAAGAGCACCACGGGGACGGCGATCACGGCGAAGCGCACGGCGGCGCACAGCAGCGGCGGGAACTGCTCGAGGGAGGCGTGGATGGCCACGAAGTTGAGACCCCACGTCACGGCGACGAGCAGAGCGAGGAGGCGGGCGGTGAGCGGCACAGGACCACGGTGGGGTGAACGTGACCGTGCAGTCCATCGACATCTGGGACACCGATCGTGCAGTCTGGCTGCATGGACACCAGGGCGCTCGAGGCGCTGCGGGCGGTGAGGACGCAGGGCGGCGTCACGCGCGCCGCCGCCGTCCTCCACCTCACCCCGTCCGCGGTCAGCCAGCACCTGGCCTCCCTGACCCGCCAGGCCGGCGTCCCGCTCACCGAGCGCGTCGGGAGGGGTCTGCGCCTCACGGCCGCGGGCCTGGCCCTCGCCGAGGCCGCCGACGACGTCGCGGTGGCCCTGGAGCGCGCCCGCACCGCCGTCCTCGAGGCCCACCGCGCCGCGACGGGCCTGGTGCGGGTCTCGGCCTTCTCCTCCGGCGCCGAGCTGCTGCTGCCCGGTCTGCTGACGCGCCTGTCCGGCAGCGGCGTGGAGGTGGAGTGCACCGACGAGGACGTGCCCCTGGACGACTTCGCGCCGCTCACGGACCGCCTCGACGTCGTCATCGCCCACCGCCCCGAGGGTGAGCGCGCCTGGGTCGGCAGCCCGGGCGTGCGCGTGGTGCCGCTGCTGCGCGAGCCGCTCGACGTCGCCGTCCCCGTCGGCCACCGCCTCGTGGCGCTCGCGCAGCAGCACGGTGGTGTGCGGCCCGACGACCTCGACGACGAGCGCTGGATCGCCGTGAAGGAGGGCTTCCCCGTGGCGGAGGTGCTCCGGGCGGTGCTCGGCGCTGGCCCGGCCAGCGGCGAGCGCGCCCCGAAGGTGGTCTCGCGCATCAACGACTTCCACGTGGTGCTCGAGCTGGTGGCCGCCGGGCACGGCATCTCCCTGCTGCCGCGCTACACGTGCGGGCGCCACCCCGGGGTGCGGCTGCTGCCGCTGCTGGGGGTGCGCGCGGGACGCCAGATCGACGCCCTCTCCCGCGCCGACACCGCCGAGCGGCCCGTGGTGCGCCGCGTGCTCACGGAGCTGACGGCGCTGTCGGAGGGGCTGGCTGGCGCGGCCCGCGGGGCGAGCGGCGCCTGAGCGCCGTGGACAGCACGCCCAGCAGCACCCCGACCACCAGGAGGACCCCGCCGCGCAGCCACACGCCGGCCTCCACCTGGGTGGCGAGCAGCACGCAGGAGGCGATGCCCAGCACGGGCAGCGCGGTGGGCGTGCGGAAGTGCTCGTCCTCCCGCTCGCCGGGGCCCTCCCGGCGCAGCACGAGCACCGCCGCGTTGACGGCGGTGAACACCACGAGCAGCAGCAGGACGAGCGTGGCGGCGAGGCTGGCGACGGTCCCCGTCAGCGCCAGCAGCAGCGAGGCGGCCGTGGTGACGACGATCGCCACCCACGGCGTCCGCCGGTGCGGCAGCACCCTGGCGAAGACGGCGGGCAGCGCTCCGTCGGCCGCCATGCCGTAGGTGAGCCGGGAGCTCATGATCCCGGTGAGCAGCGCGCCGTTCGCCACGGCGACCAGGGCGATGGCGGCGAACACCACCAGCGGCACCACGCCGGCCTCGCGCACCACCTCCAGCAGCGGGCCGGAGGAGCCTGCGAGGACGTCGGTGGGCACCACGAGGCTCGCCACCACGCCCACCGCGAGGTAGACCACGCCCGCCACGGCGAGCGCGCCGAAGAGCGCCCGCGGGTAGGCCCGGCGCGGGTCGCGCACCTCCTCGGCCACGTTGACCGACGTCTCGAACCCGACGAAGGAGTAGAAGGCCAGCACCGTCCCCGCCAGCACCGCCGCTGCCGGGCCGTGCTCGGCGGTGCCCAGGGCCGTCAGGCGCGCGGGGTCTCCGCCGTCACGGGCCAGCACCACCACCCCCAGGACGACGACGAGGACGAGCCCGCCCACCTCGATGCACGTCATGACGACGTTGGCGCGCAGCGAGTCGCGGATGCCGCGGGCGTTGAGGGCCGCCAGCGCGAGGAGGAAGACGACGGCGACGAGCCAGACCGGCAGGTCGACGAACGCGGCGAGGTAGTCACCCCCGAACGCCAGGGCCAGCGCCGCCACCGACACCACGCCGGAGGCGAGCATGCAGAACCCGACCACGAAGCCGACCAGGGGCCCGAACGCCCGGGTGGTGTAGACGGCCGCACCACCGGCGCGGGGGTGCTTGGTGGCCAGCTCGGCGTAGGAGGCGGCCGTGAGCAGCGCCAGCCCCAGGGCCACCACGAGGGGCACCCAGACCGCTCCGCCGGCGGCGCCGGCGACCTCCCCGACGAGGACGTACACGCCGGCGCCGAGCACGTCACCGAGGATGAAGAGGAACAGCAGCGGCCCGGTGACGGAGCGTCGCAGTCCAGTGGGTGGTGCGTCGCCGTGGGTGTCGGTCTCGGACGTCGCTCGCGTGGACATCGCCCCAGCGTGTGCGGCTGCAGCGGTGATCGCCCCTCGGTCGGGCGGTCTCCGGGTCCCCGTCTCGTTGATCACCGTGCGTGGTCACCGGGGTGAAGTGGTCGACGAGCGGCCCACGGCGCCGCGGCGTCGCCTACGGTGCGCGGTGATGGACCTGCACGGCGTCACCGCCCTCGAGCCCGCCGGCGCCGTCCTGGACGGGCTCGCGCCGCCTGCTGACGGCGACGTGTGGCTCGCCGGCGGCACCTGGCTGTTCTCCGAGCCGCAGCCGGGTGCCCGCCGCCTGCTCGACCTGACGAGCCTGGGCTGGGAGCCGGTGGTCCAGGACGACGACGGCGCCCTGCGCATCGCCGCGACCTGCACCATCGAGCAGCTGACCCGCTGGCAGTCGTCCCACGGCCTGCCCGCGCTGGTCCGGCGCTGCGCCGACGCGTTCCTCGCCGGGTGGAAGGTGCAGGGCGTCGCCACGGTCGGGGGCAACCTCGTGACCGCCCTGCCCGCGGCGCCGATGGTGTCGCTGCTCGCGGCGCTCGACGCGGTGGCCGAGCTGTGGATCCCCGGCGGTGGTCGAGGCACGGGCACCGGTCCCGAGCCGCTGCGCCGCCACCTCCCGGTGGCCGAGCTCGTCACGGGCGACCACACCACCGCCCTGGTCCCGGGGGAGCTCGTGCGCGAGGTGGTGGTGCCGGCGGCGTCCCTGGCGGCGCGCACCGCGTTCCGCCGGGCCACCCTCACGCCGCTGGGGCGCTCCGCGAGCCTCGTCGTGGGGCGCCTCGACGCCTCGGGCCAGTCCGTGGTCACCGTGACCGCTGCGACGCAGGCACCGCTGCAGCTGCGCTGGCCGTCGCCGTCGTCCCTGGCCGAGGCCGGTGGAGCGGACGGGGCGGTCCAGGCCGTCGACGCCGCCGTGGACGGGTCCGAGCCCCGCCGGACCTGGCACGACGACGTCCACGGCCACCCCGCCTGGCGCCGCGCGATGGCGCTGGCGCAGGTGCGCGAGGTCGTCCAGGAGCTGCTGGCGTGAGCGCCGTCGTCAACGGCCGCCCCGACGAGCGCGAGCCCCGCCCCGGCCAGTGCCTGCGCACGTGGCTGCGCGAGGGCGGCTGGTCGGGCGTGAAGAAGGGCTGCGACGCCGGCGACTGCGGCGCCTGCACGGTCCACGTCGACGGCCGCGCCGTCCACTCCTGCCTCTACCCGGCCGTGCGCGCGCAGGGCCGCTCCGTGACGACCGTCGAAGGGCTGGACCACCCCTGCCAGCGGGCGTTCCTCGACGCGCAGGGCTTCCAGTGCGGCTTCTGCACCGCCGGCATGGTCATGACCGCGGCCGCGCTGCAGGACGGCGAGCACGAGCACCTGCTGGAGGACCTGCCGAGGGCCTTCAAGGGCAACCTGTGCCGCTGCACCGGGTACCGGTCCATCCGCGACGCGCTCGCCGGGCGGACCACCGTCGACCGCGAGCCGGCCGCCGGCGCCGCAGTGGGTCGCAGCACCCCGGCACCCGCCGGCCCCGACCTGGTGAGGGGCGCCGCGAGGTTCACCCTCGACGAGCCGCCGCCGCCCGGGATGCTCCACCTCGCGGTGCTGCGCTCCCCGCACGCCCACGCCCGCGTGGTCTCGCTGGACGCCGCCACCGCGCTCGCGGTGCCCGGGGTGGTGCGCGTCATCACCGCCGACGACGTCGAGCAGGTGGCGGGCCCGGTCCTGCACTCCTCCGCGCGGCACCACCGGTCCTCCGACGACCCGGACGACACGCTCGTGCTCGACAGGGTGCTGCGCTTCACCGGGCAGCGCGTCGCCGCCGTCGTCGCCGAGACCGTCGGGGCGGCCGAGGCGGGCGTCGCGGCGCTCGCGGTGGGCGTGACCTACGAGGTGCTGCCGGCCGTCTTCGACCCCGAGGAGGCCATGCACCCGGCGCGCACGGGTGCTCCGGTGCTCCACGGCGACAAGGACCCGTCCCTGACGCGGATCGCGCGGCCCGCCGACAACGTCGTCGCGGAGGTCCACGGCCACCTCGGTGACGTCGAGGCCGGCTTCGAGGCGGCCCGTTCCGCCGGCGGGGCGGTGGTGGACGGCACGTGGCGCAGCCAGCGGCTCGCGCACGCCGCCCTGGAGACCCACGCCGCCCGCGGCTGGCTCGACGGAGCGCTCGAGGAGGGGGGCCGCCTCGTGGTGCGCTCCTCCACGCAGACCCCCTTCCTCACCCGCGACGCGCTCGCCGTGGTCCTGGGGCTGCAGCGGGAGCAGGTGCGCGTGGTGGCCGGGCGCGTGGGCGGGGGCTTCGGCGGCAAGCAGGAGATGCTCACCGAGGACCTCGTCGGCCTCGCGGTGCTGCTCACCGGCCGTCCCGTGCAGTGGGAGCTGACCCGCGCCGAGCAGTTCTCCGCCACCACCACGCGCCACCCCATGACCGTCACCGCGCAGCTCGGCGCGCTGCCCGACGGCACGCTCACCGCGATGTCCGTGCGCGTGGTGTCGAACACCGGCGCGTACGGCAACCACGCGCCCGGCGTGCTCTTCCACGGCTGCGGGGAGTCGCTCGGGGTGTACCGCTGCGCCAACAAGCGCGTCGACGGGTGGGCGGTCTACACGAACACCGTGCCCGCCGGGGCGTTCCGCGGGTACGGGCTCTCGCAGCTGGTGTTCGCCGTGGAGTCCGCGATGGACGAGCTGGCCCGGGACCTCGGGCTGGACCCCTACGACCTGCGGCGCCGCAACGCCGTGGTGCCGGGCGACCCGATGACGTCCACCACGGACGAGCCCGACGACGTCGTCTACGGCAGCTACGGCCTCGACCAGCTGCTGAGGAGCGTTCAGGCGCACGTGGCAGGGGAGCGGGAGGCGGTCCGCGCGCAGGCTCCGCAGGGCTGGCCGGTGGGGGAGGGCATGGCGATCTCGATGATCGACACGGTGCCGCCGCGCGGCCACCACGCCGACGCCGCCGTCGCGCTGCTGCTCGACGACGACGGGACGGCGACGTACGAGGTCAGGGTCGGCACGGCCGAGTTCGGCAACGGCACCACCACCGTGCACGCCCAGCTCGCCGCCACCGCGCTGTGGACCACACCGGACCGCGTGCGGGTGCGCCAGTCCGACACCGACGTGGTCGGCCACGACACCGGTGCCTTCGGGTCCACCGGCACGGTGGTGGCCGGCCGGGCCGTGCACGCCGCCGCCGGCGCGCTGGCCCGGGTGCTCGTCGAGCGGGCGGCCGCCTCGGCGGTCTCGGCGACCGGCGCGCGCGTGCCGCCGGAGGTGTGCCGGCTGGACGGCGACGTCGTCGTCGTCGCCGGAGACCGCGTGCCGCTGGCCGACCTGGCCGCGGCAGCAGCGGTGGAGGGCACCGAGCTGGTCGGCAGGGGCGAGTGGGGCGGGACGCCGCGGTCGGTGGCGTTCGACGTGCAGGCGTTCACCGTCGCGTGCGACCCGGGGTCGGGGGAGGTGCGGATCCTGGCGTCCGTGCACGGCGCCGACGCCGGGGTGGTCGTCAACCCCGAGCAGTGCCGCGGGCAGGTCGAGGGCGGAGTGGCCCAGGCGATCGGCGCGGCCCTCTACGAGGAGGTCCGCCTCGACGACGCCCCCGGTGGCAGCGGCGCGGTGACCAACCCCGCCTTCCGGACCTACCACCTGCCCACCTGGGCGGACGTCCCGACGACGACGGTCCTGTTCGCGGACACCTCCGACGACGTCGGGCCGGTGGGCGCCAAGTCGATGAGCGAGAGCCCCTACAACCCCGTCGCCCCGGCACTGGCCAACGCGGTGCGCGATGCGACGGGGGTGCGGTTCCACCGCCTGCCGATGGCGCGTGACAGGGTCTGGCTGGCCTGGACGGGCCACCAGCACGGCGAGCAGGAGGACCACGCATGACCGCGGTCGAGCAGGACGGCGCGAGCACCGGGCGCAGCCCGCTGGAGCTGGAGTGGCTGGGACGGGCGATCGACCTGGCCCGGGAGAACGTCGACGGCGGAGGTGGGCCGTTCGGCGCCGTCGTCGTCAGGGTGGGCGAGGACGGCGGCGGTGAGGTCATCGCCACCGGCACCAACCTCGTCACGCCGACGCTCGACCCGACCGCGCACGCCGAGGTGGTCGCGATCCGCAACGCGTGCGCCGCCGTCGGCGACTTCCGGCTGCCCGGCTGCGTGCTCGTGTCCTCGTGCGAGCCGTGCCCGTTGTGCCTGGCCGCCTCGCTGTGGGCCCGGGTCGACGGGGTCGTCTACGCCGCCGACCGCGACGACGCCGCGCTCGCGGGCTTCGACGACCGCGCCTTCTACGAGCTGTTCGCCGCCCCGCGGGAGCGCTGGCCCGAGATGGGCTCGATCCGCGTGGCGCACCACGCCCACGACGACCGGCTCGCCCCCTTCACCGCGTGGGGTTCCCGGGCCGACCGCGTGGACTACTGACCCCGCCCCTCGCCGTCATCATGGGCGTCCGGAACAGCCTCCGCCCCAGGGGTGACGCATGGTGACCGGCTGGTCGGTGATGATCGACCAGTGATCATCTGGACCGGGTCGTGGTTCTCCAGGCACCAGCCGTGGGTGGCCCGCGGAACGTTCGCCGCCGCCCTCGCCGCACTGGTGCTGCTGGTGCGGTGGGCGCAGGGGCTGCCAGCAGACCCCTGGGTCTTCGTGGTGGTCCTGGTGGGCGCGTCGGTGGCCCGGGCGGTCCGGGACGGGATGCGCTGGCGTCGGTGGCGCGAGACCCAGCGGGTCGAGGGGTTCACCGACGAGCAGGTCTTGTCCGGTGAGCGCGTGCTGAGGCGCGGCGTCGAGCCGACCTCCGCCGCGGAGCGCGAGGCGGCTCTGCACCTCGCGGCCTTCTGCAGTCGGGACCTGGGCAGTCCCATGGCCGAGCGCTGGGCGTTCGGCTTCCTGGCCGTCGTGCTGGTGGTGCTCGCTGCGGTGGACTCTGCTCGTTGGCTGGTGGTGCTCGCGCTGCTGGTGCTCATGATGGCGGTGTCCCGGGCCAACCGCCGGCGGCTCGACCGGCGCTGTGGCGAGCTGCTCGCGCAGGTGGCCGTCCGGCCGTGACCACGGGAGAGGCGTCAGTCTCCGCCGCCGCCTCCGCCGCCGTCAGAGCCGCCGGAGCCGAAGCCGCCGTCACCTCCACCGCCGAACTAGCCGCCACCCCCGAACGACCCGCCGTCGCCGTGGTGGCTGTGGTGGCCGCCACCCCCGTGGCCGTGGCCGTGGGAGTGGCCGTTCCAGGTGCTGGAGCCGTAGTCGGCGCTGCCCGCGTCGCCGCCGACGAAGGGCGCGCCGCCGGCGTCGCGTCGCCGACGCGTCGCCGGCGGCCTGCCCTCGTTGGCGCGGACCGCGTAGCCCGCGACGGCGACGACGACGATGATCACGAGACCGAAGACCAGCAGGCCCGGGTGCATGTCCCGGAGGCTAGGGCCGCATGGTCCGGAAGTCCATGATCACGGAGGGAGAGTGCTCGGGAGGTCCATGATCACGGACGGGGGGTGCGGGTGGCGGCGTCGTGCAGACCTCGCCGCTTCATGGCCTCCCCGTAGAGCGCAAGGCCCGCGTTGACCAGCACGAGCCCCGCCGTCCCCTCCGCCACCCACCGCAGCAGCGGCGTGCCGGACGAGCGGCGCGCGGAGGCGTCGAGGGTCACGGCGAGCCCGCTGCCCACGAGCAGCATCCCGCCCGGCGCGAGGCGCCTCCAGACGGACAGGTCTTCCTCAGGCGTCGGCGCCACGGGCCTGCGCTCCCCCCAGGTGCTCGGCGAAGAACGCCTCGATGCGATCCCACGCGTCGGCTGCCGCCTCGGGCTCCGGGCCCGCGCCGATGACCCGCTGCATCACGGGCCGCAGCAGGCGCGGCCCGGTGGGGGCGTCGTTGAGGAAGGAGTGCCCGGCGCTGGGGTACTGCCGCACGTCGTGCGGCACGCCCGCGTGGGACAGGGCGCGCTCCAGGCGGTCGGCGGCACCCTTCAGCGACGCGTCGCGGCCGCCGTAGCTGCCGACGACGGGGCAGGCGCCGGCCAGCAGCGCGTCGAGCTCGACGTCGTCACCGGGCAGCCGGCCGTAGTTCACCGACGACGCGGCGTAGTCGCCTCCCGGGCGCGACGGGCTCGCCAGCTGCAGCGCGAACGCCCCGCCCATGCAGAACCCGATCACCCCGATCCGCCCGGTGCACTCCGCGAGGGCCACCAGCTGCTCCCGCGCCGCAGCGACGTCCTCGAAGGCCCGCCCGCGCCCCGCGGCCAGGGCGCGGAAGGTGGCGGTGAGGCACCTGCGGGCACCGCCGGCGGTGAACAGGTCAGGCATGAGGGCGAGGTACCCGGCCTCCGCCAGGCGCTCCACCTGCCGGCGCATGACGTCGTCGACGCCGAACGCCTCGTGGACCACCACCACGCCGGGCCACGGGCCGTCGCCGTGCACGGCGCGGTCGGGCACCCCCAGCACGCCGTGCAGCTCCGGGCTGCCGCCCGGGCGCGGCTCCAGGCGGACGTCGGTCAGCCGGACGCCGCTCGCCGTCGTCCTGGTCGTCGACGTCGTCACGGGTGGAACACCGCGCGCAGGCAGCCGTCGGCCTTGTCCTTGAAGATCTGGTACCCGTGCACGGCGTCCTCCAGGGGCATGTGGTGCGTGGCCAGCCACGACGTGTCGAGTTCACCGCGCTGCAGGTGCTCCAGCAACCGGGGGACGTACCGCTGCCCGTGCTGCTGCGCCGAGCGCAGCGTCAGCCCCTTGTTGGTCACCACGCCCATGGGGAAGGAGTCGGTGAGGCCGTACACGCCGAGCACCGACACCACGCCGCCCTTGCGGCAAGCCAGCAGCGCCTCGCGCAGCGGGGTGGCCCTGTCGGTCTCCAGGCGCACCGCCTGCTTGACCCGGTCCACCACCTGCTGCACCCCGGTGCCGTGGCCCTCCATGCCCACCGCCTCGATGACGCTGTCGGGCCCGCGCCCGCCGGTGGTCTCGCGCAGGGCCTCCTGCACGCTGTCGACCTCGGAGTAGTCGATGGTCTCGGCGCCCAGGTGCTCGCGGGCCAGCGCGAGCCGCTCGGGGAGCCTGTCGACGACGACGACCCGCTCGGCGCCCATCAGCTGCGCCGCCGCGGCGGCCATGAGGCCCACCGCGCCCGCGCCGAAGACGGCCACCACGTCGCCGCGGGAGATGTCGCAGAAGTCGGCGCCGGTCCACGCCGTGGGGGCGGCGTCGGAGGCGAAGAGCGCCTGGGTGTCGCTGACGCCGTCGGGCACGGTGAAGCAGTTGACGTCGCCGAACGGCACGCGCACGAGCTCGGCGTGGCTGCCGGCGTACCCGCCGAAGGGGTGCGTGTAGCCGTAGATGCCACCGCTCGGGTACCCCAGCACGGGCTGCTGCACGGCGGCGTTCGGGTTGGTCGTGTCGCACAGGGACGGCATCTCGTGGGTGCAGTACCAGCACCGCCCGCACGAGATGAAGCTCGGGACGACGACGCGGTCGCCGATCCGCACCCGGCGCACCTCGGGCCCGGTCGCCACGACCTCGCCCATGAACTCGTGGCCGAAGACGTCGCCGGCGCGCATGCCGGGCAGGTAGCCGTCGATGAAGTGCAGGTCCGAGCCGCACGTGGTGGTCTGCCGCACGCGCAGCAGGACGTCGTGCGGGTTGATGACGGTCGGCTCGGGGACGTCGGCCACGGCGAGGTCGTTGACGCCGTTCCACACCAGGGCGCGCATCCTCAGCCCCTCTCGTCGCGGGTCGTGGGCTGCGGGCGCAGCGTCGGGAGCTCCCCGCTGACGAGCAGCGCGCGCAGCCGGTAGAGCAGCGTGAAGGCGGCCGCGCCGGCGGCGAGGCGGGGCAGCGGCAGGTCGAGGACCAGCCGCACCTCCACGCCGTGGTCGCGCGGCGCGGGGGAGGTGGAGACGTCGATGCTGCCGGTCGAGCCGTCAGCGCCGCTGACCCCGCCCTCGTAGCGCAGGCCGTCGGCGCGGCGGGTCAGCGCGGTGTCCCAGGCGAGACCGCCGTGGCCCTCGCCGGCGGCGAGGCTCCAGCGCTGCCCGCCCCCGTGCGGCTCCACGGAGCCGAGCTCGCCGAGCAGCCGGGACAGGGTGGCGGGGTCCTCCAGGGCGGTGAGGACGTCGACGGCGGGCGCCGTCATCGTCACGGTCTGCTGGACCGGCCTCGCGCTCTCGGACGACCTGCCGGGGAGGTGCTCGAGCACCGCGCGGGCGGCACCGACGAGCCTGCCGTGATCACTGTGCGTCACCTCTTCGACGCTACGGCGCGTCCCCCGGGGGAGCGACCCGATCACGGTGCCCCTCGACCCGCCCCTCTCCCCGGCCCTCGAGGAGGTGCAGCAGCAGCTCGACGGCGGCGTCGGCGCGGGCACGGCCGCGGCCGTCGTCGTCCTCGGCGAGGGTGGAGAGGGTGAGGCCGTCGAGCACGGCCACCACGAGGGTGGCCAGCGCCTCAGAACCGCCTCCCACCTGCTGCAGCGCCGCCGCGCGGTAGGCCGCGTACTGCTGGCGGGCGAGGTCGTGCAGGGACGGGTCGCGCAGCGCAGCCGTGGTGAGCTCGACCAGCGCCAGCTGCCGCCCCGCGGTCATCCCGGACAAGCGGTGGTGGGCGTCGCGGAGGTCGCTGGCGCCGGCGGCGCGCTCGCGCACCTCGTGGAGCAGCGCGTCGGTGACGGCGGCGACGAGCTGCCGCTTGTCGGCGAACCAGTAGTGGACGGTCCCCAGCGGCAGTCCGGCCTCCGAGGCGACCCGCCGGGTGGTGGCGGCGGGCAGGCCCTCCGCCTCGACCACGCGCAGGGCGGCGGTGACGAGGGCGTCCCGGGTGCTGCCTGACCTCACGCGCTCATCCTGCCGGGTGGGGGCCGGGAACCGATCGGCTGGTCTGGTCGTTCGACCTGGACAGATGACCAGATCGTTCGGAGGCCACCCATGACCGCTCTCACCGTCCCCGCGTCCACCACCACCGTCGCCGTCGTCCCGGCCGCCCCGGCGGACCTCCCGGAGGCCGCGGACCTGCTCGCCGACGCCTTCGCGGGGGAGCCGCAGGTCGCCGCCCTCCTCGGCACCGGGACGGCGGAGACGCCGGACGCGCGCCGGCGCCGCGTCCACCTGTACCGCGCCGAGCTGGTCGGCCCGCTGGCCGGGGGGACCGTCGACCTGGCCCGCGACGGCGAGGACGGCGCGCTGCTGGGCGTGGCCGTCTGGCACGACCCGCGCCCAGCGGGCGGTGGGGTCCTGCACGCGCTGCGCGCCCTCCCCGACCACCTGCGCGCCTTCGGCGCCAGCGGGGTGCCGCGAGCCCTGTCGGCGCAGCGGGCCTTCGGCCGGGCCCGGCCGCGCTCGCCGCACTGGTACCTCGAGGCCGTCGGCGTGGCTCCGGCCGGGCAGGGGCGCGGGGTGGGGCGGGCTCTGCTGCAGCACCGGCTGGACCGCGTCGACGAGGCCCGGGAGGACTCCTACCTGGAGTCGTCCTCGCCGCGCACCACCCCGCTGTACCGGCGGCTCGGCTTCGTCCCGCTCGGCCCGGTGCGCGGGCTGCCGTCGCGGGAGGCGCCGCTGGGCATGTGGCGGGTCAGCCCGCGAAGGTGAGGACCAGCAGCACCACGTTGAGGACGACGACGGCCGCCACGGCGAGCACCGCCAGCGCCCGCACGAGCGGGGTGTTGGCGTGCTCGCCCATCACCGCCCGGCTGGAGGTGAGCCGCAGCAGCGGGACGAGCACGAACGGGATGCCGAAGCTCAGCACCACCTGGCTGAGCACCAGCGCCTGCGTCGGGTCGACGCCCGCCAGCAGCACCGCGATCGCCGGTACCAGCGTGAAGGTGCGGCGCACGAGCAGCGGCGGGACGCGGCGCTGCAGCGTGCCCCAGATGACGGCGCCCGCCTGGGAGCCCACCGACGTCGAGGCCAGTCCCGAGGCCAGCAGCCCGATGGCGAACAGCAGCCCGACGGCCGGCCCGAGCGCGGACACCACGGCGGCGTGCGCGCCCTCCAGGGTGTCGGTGCCGTCCACACCGCGCAGGGAGGTGGCGGCCAGCAGCAGCATCGCGATGTTGACCACGCCGGCGAGGACCAGCGCCGCGACGACGTCGGCGCGGGTGGCGCGCAGCGCGCGGGGGACGCGCGACGGATCGACGGCGCCGCCGTGGTGGTCTCGCGCCAGGCCGGAGTGCAGGTAGATGGCGTGGGGCATCACCGTGGCGCCGAGCATGCTCGCCGCCAGCAGCACCGTGTCGGCGCCGTCGAAGCGCGGGACCAGCCCGGCGGCGGCCTCGGCCGCGTCGGGCGGGGCCACGACGAGCCCGGCGAGGAAGCCCACCGCGATGACGCCCAGCATCGCGATGATCACCGCCTCGAAGCGGCGGACCCCGTCGCGGGAGTTGAGCGCCAGCACCGCCGTGGAGACCGCGCCGGTGACGACCCCGCCCAGCCACAGCGGCAGGCCGAACAGCAGGCTCAGCGCTACCGCTCCGCCGATGACCTCCGCCACGTCGGTGGCGACGGCCACCGCCTGCGCCTGGCTGAAGAAGGCCAGCCGGCCGCGGGGGCCCAACCGGTCGCGCAGGTGCTCCGGGACCGTCCTGCCGGTGACCACGCCGAGCTTGGCGGACAGGTACTGCACGAGCACGGCCATGGCGTTGGCCACGACGAGCACCCACAGCAGCAGGTAGCCGTACTGGGCGCCGGCGGTGAGGTTGGCGGCGACGTTGCCCGGGTCGACGTAGGCGACGGCCGCGACGAACGCCGGCCCGAGCAGGTGCAGGAGCTTCCGCTCCGGCGCGCCGGCTGGGCCGGTGGCGCGGGTGGCGGTGGACGTCACCCCACCAGGGTGCCAGAGGTTTCGGTCGACCGAAACCCGGTGGGGTCGAGGTCGAGCGCCGCCAGGTCGCGGCGGGCGGCGAGCAGGTCGAGCCCGATGGCCTGCGCGAGCTCTCCGCCGCCGGCCAGCGGCATCGCGACGGCGCAGCCCGCTGAGCGACCGGCCGGCTTCGTCGTCGTCGTCGTCGACGGCGCGGGGAGGGCGGCGGGGGAGCGGAGCCGGCTGACGAGCACCCGCGGGGCGTCGAGCGCGTCCCAGGCCGGGGAGCCGGGCCCGAGGGCCACCGACTGCCGCAGCCACGGGGCGCCGGCGAGGTCGGCCCGCAGCGTGCCGCGCCAGCGGCCCGGCGCCTCCCGCCAGCGGCCGAGGACGGTCACCTCGAGCAGGTCGAGGTGGGCGCCCCCGGCGACGTCGAGGGTGGTCACGGCGTGCAGGTCGCTGCCGCGCACCGCGACCAGCGGCTCCAGCGCCACGTCGAGGTGGGCCCCCTCGGCTACGCGCAGCCGCAGGTCGAGGCGCGCCGGCCGGCCGACGCGGTCCGGCATCGACAGCGTCGCCGCGACACCGCGCAGCGACAGCCGCGCGCCGCTGGCGACGACGACGTCGACCTCCACCGCGTCGCCGCCCAGCGGGCCCGCGCCCGTCCCCACGAGGTGCACCTCGGCCGGACCGGTGCGCCGGGCGTTGAGGATGCCCTCCGCGCGGTTGGTGGTGAGCCGCGTGGTCCCACCGGGGCCGGGCGCGGCGACCAGCTCGACCCTGGTGAGCACTGCCAGCCCGCAGTCAGCCGGCTGACGCTGGTGACGCGGCGAGCTCGCGGCGCTGGGCCAGCAGCTGCTGGACCCACGCGGCCACGGGTGTGGCGCCCGGGTCCTCCCGCAGGCTCGTGAACGCCACCGGGCGCTCCCCGCGCAGCGCGGACGCGTCCCGGTCCATGACGCCGAGGTCCGCGCCGACCATGGGGGCGAGGTCGGTCTTGTTGATGACCAGCAGGTCGGAGGTGATGACGCCGGGGCCGCCCTTGCGCGGCACCTTGTCGCCGCCCGCCACGTCGACCACGAAGATCTGCGCGTCCACCAGGCCGTAGCTGAAGGTGGCGGTGAGGTTGTCGCCGCCGGACTCCACGAGCACGACGTCGGGGTCGAAGCTGTCCTCCAGCTCCTCCACCGCGTCGAGGTTCATGGCGATGTCGTCCCGGATGGCGGTGTGCGGGCAGGCGCCCGTCTGCACCGCGGTGATGCGCTCAGCGGGCAGCACGCCGTGGCGGACGAGGAAGTCGCCGTCCTCGGTGGTGTAGATGTCGTTGGTCACCACGGCCATGTCCAGGCCGGCCCCCTCCGGGCCGAGCGCCCGGCACAGGGCCGCCACCAGCGCGGTCTTGCCGGAGCCGACCGGGCCGCCGATGCCGATGCGCAGCGGCGCGGACGGCGAGCGGCGCGGGGTCGCCACGGGCGCGTGGGTGTGGGGGACCCCCTCCGCGTGGGCCCGGGCGTGGTCGTCGTCGTGCTGGTGGTCGTGCTGGGGGAGGGGGTTGCCGTACCGGTCCTGCGGGGCCGGGTGGGTGTGCGGAGGCTCGGTGAAGCGCAGGTGCGCCTCGACGTCCGGCTGGGCCGGGGTGTGGTCGAGGTCGGGCGTGCGCTCGGCACCCGTCGGCTGCGGGTTCGGATGCGGGTCCTGCTGGGTCACGGGCGTGGTCCTTTCACGAGGCGAAGAGCTTGTCCTGGCGCGGCGCGTGCCGGGTCACCAGGAGGTCGGTCAGGGGGTCGGACTCCGCCGGGGGCTCCTCGCCGCGGGACACCGCGTCGGCGGCGTCGGCGGCGAGGGCGTCCTGCAGGGGCGCGAGGGAGGCGAGCACGGCGGCCACGGTGACCGGGTCGAGCCCGAGCAGGCGCGCCGCGGCCGTGGCCGGGGCGGTGCCCGTCAGGTAGAGCGCCACGAGCGCGGCGTCGCGGGGGGAGCCACCGGCTGCGGCCGCGGCCACCCCGATCGCGAGCGGGTGGTGCGGCGCCCGGGCCACCTGCGCGAGGGCCGCCCACGCCGCGCTCGGCCACGCCACTGACGCCACCCGGACCAGACCGCGGCCCTGCGCCCGGGACGCCTCGCGAGCGGCGGGCGCCGGCAGCCGGACCTCCGCCTCGCCGTCGAGGACCCTCAGTGCCGACACCTGTCCGTGATCGTGGTCCCCCGCGAGCGGGAGGTGCCCCCAGTCCCGAACAGCCGCGCACGACGCGGCCGCGAGGTGCGCCGCGACGACGCCCGTGGTGAGCAGGCGTCGGCGCAGCAGCGTGCCGAGAGAGGCCTCGTCACGGACGTACCCGTCGACCACGGCCTGCTCGGTGCCGGACGAGTGGGCGTGTCCGCCGGCGGGCAGGCGGGAGTCGGCCAGGGCCAGGAGGGCCGCCGTGGCGCTCAGCGGGTCGCTCCCATCAGAAGAGGAAGTACCGCTGCGCCATGGGGAGCACCGCGGCGGGCGACTCCTCCACGACGTCGCCGTCGATGCGCACCGTGAAGGTGTCGGGGTCGACCTCGATGCGCGGCAGGGCGCCGTTCTCGGGCATGTCCGCCTTGGTGAGCCCCCGCACGTCCTCGACCGCCACCAGCCGGCGCTGCACGCGCAGGCGGTCGGCGAGGTCGTGCTCGAGGGCGGTGGGCGCCACGAAGTGCACCGACGTCGCCGCGGCCACCGGTGCCGCCGCCCCGAACATCGGCCGCGGCAGCTGCGGCTGCGGCGTGGGGATGGACGCGTTGGCGTCGCCCATGGCCGCCCAGGCGATGAAGCCGCCCTTGAGCACGAGGTGCGGGCGGACGCCGAAGAAGGCCGGGTCCCACAGCACGAGGTCGGCGAGCTTGCCGGGCTCCACCGAGCCGACCTCGCCGTCCAGCCCGTGGGCGATGGCCGGGCAGATGGTCGTCTTGGCCACGTAGCGGCGGGCGCGGAGGTTGTCGTCCCCTGCGGCGCCGCTGGGGTCTCCGGCGAGCGCGCCGCGGCGCACCTTCATGGCGTGCGCGGTCTGCCACGTGCGCAGCACCACCTCACCGATGCGGCCCATCGCCTGGGAGTCAGAGCCGATCATCGAGATGGCCCCGAGGTCGTGCAGGACGTCCTCCGCGGCGATCGTCGAGGGCCGGATCCTGCTCTCGGCGAAGGCGAGGTCCTCGGGGATCCGGGGGCTCAGGTGGTGGCAGACCATGAGCATGTCGAGGTGCTCGTCGATCGTGTTGACGGTGTGCGGCCGCGTCGGGTTGGTCGAGCTGGGCAGCACGTTGGCGTGCGAGGCCACCGTGATGATGTCCGGCGCGTGACCGCCCCCGGCGCCCTCGGTGTGGTACGCGTGGATGCCCCGCCCGGCGATCGCCGACAGCGTCGACTCCACGAACCCGGCCTCGTTGAGGGTGTCCGAGTGCAGCGCCACCTGGATGCCGTGCTCGTCCGCGGCGCGCAGCGCGGCGTCGATGACGGCCGGGGTGGAGCCCCAGTCCTCGTGCAGCTTCAGCCCCGACGCGCCCGCCAGCAGCTGCTCCTCGATGGCCGCCGAGGAGGTCGTGTTGCCCTTCCCGAGGAGTGCGACGTTGACGGGCCAGCCGTCCATCGCCTCGAGCATGAGCGGGGTGTGCCACGCGGGCGTGACCGTGGTGGCCTTGGTGCCCTCCGCGGGCCCGGTGCCGCCGCCGACGAGCGTGGTGATGCCGTTGCCGAGGGCCTCGGGCACGATCTGCGGGCAGATGAAGTGGACGTGGGAGTCGACGGCGCCAGCCGTGAGGATCTTCCCGTTCCCGGCGATGACCTCGGTGGACGGGCCGATGACGAGGTCGGGGTGGACCCCGTCCATGGTGTCGGGGTTGCCGGCCTTGCCCAGCGCGACCACGCGGCCGTCGCGGACGCCCACGTCGGCCTTGACGATCCCCCAGTGGTCGAGGACCACCGCGCCCGTGATGACCGTGTCCAGCGCCCCCTCGGCGCGGGTGGTGCGGGCCATGCCCATCGACTCGCGGATGACCTTGCCGCCGCCGAACACGGCCTCCTCCCCGGAGCGGCCGGGGCCGCCGCAGCGGTCCTCCTCCACCCGGATGAGCAGGTCGGTGTCCGCCAGCCGGATCCGGTCCCCGGCGGTGGGGCCGAAGAGCGCGGCGTAGCGCTCCCTGGAGATGTCCGCCATCACAGCCTCCCGGGCGCGGGCAGGGTCAGGCCGGGGACCACGCGGTCCCCGGCGATCGGCACGAGCGCCACCTCGCGCTCCACGCCCGGCTCGAAGCGCACGGCGGTGCCGGCGGCCACGTCGAGCCGGAGCCCGTGCGCCGCCGTCCGGTCGAAGGCGAGTGCGGTGTTGGCCTGGGCGAAGTGGAAGTGGGAGCCCACCTGCACGGGCCGGTCGCCGGTGTTGACGACGACGAGGGTGGTGCGCGGGGCGCCGGGCAGCGTGGCGACGGGCTCCGCGTCGTCCGCGACGAGCACCTGCCCCGGCCACCAGCTGGTCGACGGGCCGGTCACGGGATCGGCTCGTGCACGGTGACGAGCTTGGTGCCGTCGGGGAAGGTCGCCTCGACCTGCACCTCGTGCAGCATCTCCGGGACGCCGTCCATGACGTCCTCCCGGGCCAGCACGCCCCGCCCCGCCGACATCAGGTCGGCGACGGTGCGCCCGTCGCGCGCTCCCTCCAGGAGGAAGGAGGTGATGACGGCGACGGCCTCGGGGTGGTTGAGCCTCAGCCCTCGCTCACGCCGCCGCCGCGCCAGGTCGGCGGCGTAGCTGAGCATCAGGCGCTCCTGCTCGTGCGGTGTCAGCAGCACGGGCCGACGCTAGCCGAGCGGGCGCGTCCTCGGGGAGGTCGACCTCGAACGGGTCCTGCTGGGAGCGCACGCTGTGCAGCGGCGGCACGCCGATGCGGGGCCGGCGGCGCAGCCGGGGGCCGAGCCAGCCCTCGACGGCCACGCCCGCGCGCACCACGAGCACGCCGAGCAGCGCCCCGGCGACGAGGTCGCTGAACCAGTGGAAGCCCAGGTACAGCGACACCACCGTCATCACCGCGCTCGGCACCAGCACGCCCACGAGGGCGGTGGACCTGCGGATGCGGGTGCCGCGGGCCCGGGCCACGAGCAGGACGACGAAGGCGGCCGCCGAGGCCGCGTTGGCCCCGTGGCCGGAGGGGAAGGCCTGCCCGCCGGGCACGAAGAGCTGCGGGTCGCCACTGATCGCCAGCCCGCGCGCGAGGGAGAACTTGGCGACGGCGATGACCACGTTCATCGCTAAGATCGTCCCGAGCACCAGCCACAGCGAGGACCAGCTGCCCCGGCGTCGGCACGCCCACAGCGCGGCCGCGATCACGACCGGGGTGACCAGCCACCGCTGGCCCGTGTGGTCGAGCACGTGCGCGAGCACGAGGTCCGGACCGGTGTGCGGCAGCGCTGCCATCCAGGCGTGCAGGCGCACGTCGACCACGGTGGTCAGCGGCCCTCCGAGGAGCAGGTCCAGCAGGACCCCGAGCAGCGCGACCCCGGCCAGCAGCGGCCAGCGCACGGCCAGCCAGGCGGCGGCCGCCTCGCGGTGCTCGCCGGTCCCGCGCAGCAGGGCTGCACGCGGGCCGAGAGGCATCGGATCAGTCGTCACAGTTCCTTGTTACCCGTTTCACATGAACAGAACCTGGCAGAAGTGGTCGCCCAGAGTCACGATCCGACAACGATGGAGGTGCCGGTGGTCGAGACGTCCACGCCCGAGGAGCGGACCTGCACGCCCGTGACCTGCTGCGAGAACGGCAGCTGTCCCAGCGGGACCTCGAAGGCCAGCTGCGAGCGCAGGCCGCTCAGCACCGAGCGTGACAGGCGATCGATCACCGCGCTCCTTGAGAGCAGCTGGCGGGGCACCGCCCTCACGGTCGCGCCACCAGCGCCACCGCCGCCGTCCACGGTGAGGTCGACCGCGGCCGACAGCGACAGGTCCTGCCCGAGCACCCTGGCGGTCCCGGTGACGCGCAGGTCCTGCCCGTCGGCGGCCACCGACAGCGGCACGTCCCGCTGGGCGAGCACCCTGTCGAGCTCGGCGTAGGACAGGCGGGCCGTGGTGGCGGTGCGTGCCACGGCCACCTGTTCGACGCGTCCGTCCAGCACCTCGGACAGCGGCAGGTCGACGCCGGACAGCCGGGCGTCGACCTCCTCGAGGCGGACGTCCCCCGCCGGCACCCCGCGGGCCACGACCCGCACGTCGTCGTAGCGGCCCCGCACCGCCTGCGGGAGGAACCAGCCTCCCCGCACCTGGACGTCCACGCCGCCCGTCGCGCCGGTGAGGCGCGCCACCTCGGTGGCCACCCGCTCCTGCGCCGCCGCGCGCACCCCGCGGTCCACCACGGGCGCCGCGACCACCGCACCCCCGGCGAGCACCGCCAGCACCAGGAGGGTGATGACCAGCCGCCTCAGCACCGGAGCATCGTCTCAAGCGCCTAGCCTCGCGGCATGTCGCTCCTGGACGTCCTCCTCGGTCGCACGCCACCCAGCGGCGGTGAGGCCCAGGCGCTGGCCGCGTGCCTGGACGCCCCGCTGTGGGTGGCCAGCGTGCTGGACGGCGCGCCCTACGCCGACGTGGAGCAGCTGCTGGAGCAGGCCGACGCCGCAGCCCGGGCCCTGCCGCCCGAGGCCGTGCTCGCCGCGCTCCGGACCCACCCGCGCATCGGGGAGCGCCCCACCGGTGACAGCGCCCACGAGCGCATGTCGCGCCTGGAGCAGTCCGGTGTCTCGCAGGACGCCGAGACCCGCGAGCGCCTGGCGGCGGGCAACGCCGCGTACGAGGCGCGCTTCGGGCACGTCTTCCTCATCCGCGCCGCGGGGCTGTCCTCCGAGGAGGTCCTCGCCGCGCTCGAGGTCCGCCTCGGCAACGACGCCGCCGCGGAGCTCGAGGTCGCGGGGGACCAGCTGCGCCAGATCGCGCTGCTCCGCCTGCAGGCGGCGCTGGCGGCCTAGGCCGCTCGGGGGGTGGGCGCTGGAGGGGGCACCAGCGTGCGCCGATGACGTGATCATGCAGCTCCCGACCCCCTCGCCGGCCCGCGCGGGAGCTCGGGCCCTGGGCGCGGCGGCCCTGGTGGGCCTGCTGCCCGCGGCGCTCCTCTGCCCGCTGGCGCTGGCGCCGGAGCCGTCCGCGGTGCCGCTGGCCGCCGCGCTGGTGGGGGAGGCCGTCCTGGGGACCGCCCTCGCCCTGCTCATGGCGGTGCACCTGGGCACGACGGCGCGGGTCGCCGGCATCGGGGCGGTCGCGTCCGCCGCGTCCCTGTCCGCCGTGGTCACCGCCCTGGCGGCCCGGCCCCTCGCCGCGGCCGGTGACCTCGACCTCCCCACCGCCCACGGCCTGCTCGTCGTCGCCGCCGGCGCCGCCTGCCTGGTCGTCATGGCCCTCGTGACGGCGTCCCACGCGCGCGGCGGCCGTGACCACCGCCCGCGCGCGGCCGGTGTCCTCGCGGCGGTGGCGCTGCTCCTGCCCGCGGCGGTCCTCGCGCGCCAGCTGGTCCCCGGTGGCGCGCAGCAGCTCCTCGCGACCGCGCTGCTGGTGCTCGTCGGGGGTGCTGGGGGATGGGCGGTCGTGCAGGGCGTGCGCTCGTCGCCGCCCCGCGTGCGCCAGGTGCCGTGGGACGGCGACCTGGCCGTCCACGCCCTGAGCTGCGTCATGGCCGTGGGCGTGCTGGCCTTCGTCGACGTCTCGGACACCCCGGTCCCCTGGCTGCTGGGCGTGGTCGCCCTGGGCTGCGTGGGCGCCAAGGTGCTGCTGCTCCAGCGCGAGCTGTTCGTGCTGCGGGGCGTACGGCGCCGCGCGCACACCGACACCCTCACCGGTCTGGCCAACCGCACGGCCCTGCTGGCCGAGCTGGACGCCGCGGCGGCCGCAGGAGCACCGCTGGCGGTGCTCCTGCTGGACCTCGACGGGTTCCGCCGCGTCAACGACGCCCTGGGCCACCGCGCCGGGGACGAGGTCCTGCGCTCCGCCGCCCAGCGCCTCGTCGAGGCTGCGGGGCACGGGGCCGTGGTGGCGCGCCTGGGCAGCGACGAGTTCGCCGTGCTGCTCACCGGAGCGGGAGCCGCCTCGCGCCCCGCAGCCCTGCAGACCGCCGCCGCCGTGCACGAGGTGCTCGGCGAGACCCACGAGGTCGAGGGGTTCTCCGTGGTCGCCGCCGCGCACACCGGCGTGGTCGTGGAGCCCGCGCCCGGTGGCACGGCCCCGCTGGACCTCCTGCGGCGCGCCGACGTCGCCATGCACTGGGCCCGGACGCTGCGCTCGGAGCCGGTGGAGCACCACAGCGGCCTCGACGACGCGGTGCGGGAGTCCGTGGAGCTGGTCGGCGAGCTGCGCCGGGCCCTGGACGGCGACCAGGTGCGGCTGCACTTCCAGCCCCAGGTCGACGTGCTCACCGGTCGCGTCCGCGGCACCGAGGCGCTGGTGCGCTGGGCCCACCCCGAGCGCGGGGTCCTCACGCCCGACGTCTTCCTGCCCGTGGCCGCTGAGGCCGGCCTGATGGGCCGGCTGACGTCCGTGGTGCTGGAGGCCGCCATCGGCCAGGCGGCGGCGTGGGACCGGGCCGGGACCCCCGTGCCGGTGTCGGTCAACCTCACCGCCACCGACGTGCGCCCCGAGCTGGTCGACGAGGTGGCGCAACTGCTCGTGCGCGAGCAGCTGCCGGCCTCGCTGCTCGTGCTGGAGATCACCGAGACGGTGCTGGTGGTCGACCCCGCGGGGACGGCGGCGGTGCTGGCCGACCTCGTGGAGCTCGGCGTGGAGGTCAGCATCGACGACTTCGGCACCGGCTACTCCTCGCTGGAGGTGCTCCTCAGCCTCCCCGTCACCGAGCTGAAGATCGACAGGACCTTCGTGTCGCGGGCGCTGTCCGATCTCAGCCGGTACACCGTCGTGCGCAGCACCATCGACCTGGCGCACGGCCTGGGCCTGCGGGTGGTGGCCGAGGGCGTCGAGGACGACGACGTCCTGCGGCTGCTGCGCGAGCTGGGCTGCGACGTCAGCCAGGGGTACCTCCACAGCCGTCCGCTGCCCGCGCCCGAGGCGACCGCGTGGCTGGCCGCTCACGCGGATCCGGCACCGACCTCCCCGCACGAGGCGGTGCCTGGCTAGCCTCCGGCCCATGGGGCTCAGCACGCACGTCCTCGACACCGCTGCCGGTGCCCCCGCCGCGGGCGTCCCGGTCTCCCTGTCGCTGCGCGCCGGTGCCGAGGCGTGGGCGCCGCTGGTGACGGCCGTCACCGACGACGACGGGCGCGCCGTGCTCCTCTTCGACGACCCCGACCCCGGCACCTACCGGCTGCTGTTCGACACCTCCGGGCGCAGCGGGTTCTTCCCCGAGGTCGCCGTCGTCGTCGTCGTCCCCGAGGGCGACCCCGGGCAGCGGCGGAGCCTGCACGTGCCGCTGCTGCTGTCGCCCTTCGGCTACACCACCTACCGCGGGAGCTGAGCCGCTCGATGAGCTACGACCTGTCCTGGAACCAGTACGGCAAGGCCGAGGTGCGCGTGGTGCACGTCGAGCGGTCGGGCCCCGAGCACGTGGTCCGCGACCTCAACGTGACCACTGCGCTGCGCGGGGACTTCGGCCCGGCGTACACCGACGGCGACAACGCTCGCGTGCTCACCACCGACGCGCAGAAGAACACCGTCTTCGGCCTGGCCCGCGAGACGGGCGTGGGGGAGCCGGAGGCGTTCGCGCTGGCCGTGGCCCGCCAGCTGCTCCAGGCGTGCCCGTCCGCCGACGTGGCCCGCGTCGTGGTGGAGGAGTTCCCGTGGAGCCCCCTCGGCTCCGGCGGCCGCGCCTTCTCGCGCACGGGCTCCCACGTGCGCACCGCCGAGCTGGAGCTGACCCGCGCCGGCGCGGTGGAGCTGTCGGGCGGGGTGGCCGAGCTCGTGGTGCTCAAGACCACGGGGTCGGAGTACCACGGGTTCCTCAAGGAGCGGTTCACCACGCTCGCCGAGACCGACGACCGCCTCCTCGCCACCCAGGTCACCGCCCGGTGGCGCTACGCGGCGGACACCGCCGGGGGCCTGGAGGGCGCCGACCACGCGGCGGTGCACGCCGGTGCGCTCGCCGCGCTGCTGGAGGCCTTCGCCGGGCACCACTCCCTGGCGCTGCAGCAGACGCTCCACGCCATGGGCACCGCCGTCCTCGACGCCCGCCCCGAGCTGGCCGAGGTGACGCTGTCGCTGCCGAACAAGCACCACTTCCTGCAGGACCTGTCGCCGTTCGGCCTGGACAACCCCGGCGCCGTCTTCCACGCCGACGACAGGCCCTACGGCCTCATCGAGGGGACGATCAGCCGCCGGTGATGGACGACCTGCTCGCTCGCCTCGACGACCAGCTGGCCGACCTCGACGCCGCGCTCGCGGCGCCCCCCGTCGAGCTGCCCCGGCCCCAGCCCGTGCACACCGCGTACGTGCCGGCCGACGCCGGCGACGACGGCACGCCGCAGGAGTGGGGCCGCCGCGCCCTGGGCCTGCTCGCCCGCCACGCCCCCGGCACGGCGGCGCTGGCGGCGGCGACGGGGCTGGACGTCGACGACGACGACCGCGAGCGGCTCCTCGAGCTGCTGCGCACCCGGCCGGTGGCCGACCTGCGCCTGGACCTGGAGGACGGCTACGGCCTGCCGGGTGAGGCGCCGGGGCGCCGCGGTGACGCCGAGGAGGACGCCCACGCCGACGCCGCCGGGGCGGCGCTGGCGCGGATCGCCGGGCGGCGCGTGCGCGGTCAGGTCGCGCCGGCGGTGGCGGGGGTGCGGGTGCGCTCGTTCGAGGCGGGCACCCGGCGGCGCTCGGTGCGGACCCTGGCGCGCGTCGTGGCCGCGGTGGCGGCCACCGCCGAGCGCGGTGCGGACGCCCCGGAGGTGGAGCTCGGGGCGCTGCCCGACCACCTGCTCGTGACCCTCGCGAAGGTCAGCGACCCCGCGCAGGTGGCCGCGCTCGCCGACGTGCTCGACGCCCTCGAGGACGCCCACGGCCTGGAGCGCGGCTGGGTGCGCGTCGAGGTCCAGGTGGAGGTGCCGGCGCTCGTGGTCTCCCCGGACGGGCGCGCCGCCGTGGCCCGCTGCCGCGAGGCCGCCCGCGGCCGGCTGACGGGCCTGCACTACGGCACGTACGACTTCTCCGCCGCGTGCGGGGTGCCGCCGGCGCAGCAGAGCCTGGAGCACCCCCTGGCCGACCACGCCAAGGCCGTGCTGCAGCTGGCCGCCGCCGGGACGGGTGTGGCCGTCAGCGACGGCTCCACCAACGTGCTGCCCACGGGCGGCGCCGACGGCTCGGACACCGCCCAGGTGCACGCGGCGTGGGCGCTCCACGCGCGCCTGGTCGTGCGCCAGCTGGAGCGCGGGCTGGCCCAGGGCTGGGACCTCCACCCGGGGCACCTCGTGACGCGGCACCTGGCCAACCTCGTCCACGCCCGGTCCGGGCTGCCCGAGGCCGAGCGGCGCCTGGGGGCGTGGGTCGCGGCGACGGCGGCGCGGGCCGCTGCCGGGGACGACGCGGCCGCGGGCGTGGCCGACGAGCCCGCCACCGCGCAGGCGATGGCGCGGCTGCTCGTGCGGGCCGACGTGGTGGGCGTGCAGGACCTGGCGACCAGCGCGCAGCGGGTCGGGATGGACGGGCCGGCGCTGGAGGCGCTGGCCAGCAGGAGGGTCGGCTGATGGGACCGTCGAGCGAGCTCGACCTCGTCGTCCACGCCGAGCGCGCCGTGCTCCCCGGGGGGACCAGGGCGGTGGCGCTGGGAGTGCGGGACGGGCGCATCGCCGCCGTGGTGGGCCTGGACCGCCGTGGTGACCTGCCGCCGGCGCGGCAGGTGCTCGAGCTGGGCGACGACGAGGTGCTGCTCCCGGGCCTGGTCGACACGCACGTGCACGTCAACGAGCCCGGCCGCACGGCCTGGGAGGGCTTCGACACCGCCACGCGCGCCGCGGCCCTGGGCGGGGTCACGACCGTCATCGACATGCCGCTCAACTCGGTCCCCGCGACGACGACGGTCGACGCGCTGCGCGTCAAGCGGGACGCCGCGCGCGGGGCGGTGCACGTGGACGTCGGGTTCTGGGGCGGGGTGGTGCCGGGGAACACCGGCGAGCTGGCCGGGCTGGTGGCGGGTGGCGTGTTCGGCGCCAAGTGCTTCACCGCGCCGTCGGGCGTGGACGAGTTCGAGCACGTCAGCCCCGCCCAGCTGCGCGAGGGCCTGGCGGAGCTGGCGCGGCTGGGCTCGCGGCTGCTCGTGCACGCCGAGGACCCGGCCGTGCTCGACGAGGCCGCGGAGCAGGTGGCCCGGAGCCTGGCGCAGGGGGCGGACCCGCGCTCGTTCGCGCTGTTCCTCGCCTCCCGGCCCGCCGCCGCGGAGGACTCCGCCGTGGCCGACGTCGTCGCGGCGGCCCGCGAGCTGCGCGGGACGGGCCCGCGCGGGGCCGCCGTGCACGTCGTGCACCTGGCGAGCGCGTCGGCGCTGCCCCTGGTCGCCGCGGCGCGCGCTGAGGGCCTGCCGGTGACGGCCGAGACCTGCCCGCACTACCTCACCCTCGACGCCGCGGCCGTGCCCGACGGCGCCACGCAGTTCAAGTGCTGCCCCCCGGTCCGCGAGGCCGAGGTGGCCGACGCGCTGTGGGCGGCGCTGGAGGCCGGTGTGCTCGACTCCGTGGTCTCCGACCACTCCCCGTGCACGCCCGACCTCAAGCTGCCCGGGGCGGGCGACTTCCTCGCCGCCTGGGGCGGCATCGCCAGCGTCCAGCTGGGCCTGCCGGTGGTGTGGACCGCCGCCCGCCGGCGCGGGGTGGGCCTGGAGCGGGTGGTCGACTGGATGGCGGCCCGGCCGGCGGCGCGGGTGGGCCTGGCCGGGCGCAAGGGCTCGCTCGTGGTGGGCGCCGACGCCGACCTCGCGGTGCTGGCGCCGGAGGAGGAGCTGCTGGTGGAGCCGGGGATGCTCGCGTTCAAGAACAAGGTCACCCCGTACGCCGGGCAGCGGCTGCGCGGCGCGGTGCGGTCGACGTGGCTGCGCGGGCGGCGCGTGGCGCCGTCCGGGAGCGAGCACCCGGGCGGTCGGCTGCTGCACGCCCTGCACCAGGATGACCCGGCGTGAGCAGCACCGGCCAGACTGCAGCCCTGACCGACCTCGCCAGCCGCGTCCTCGGCGGGGTGGTCGTGACGTGCAACGACCAGTTCTACGCCGACGCCTCCAACCTCCTGCTGCCCCACCCGCCGCGCTACGACCCCGACGCCTACGACGCCAAGGGCAAGGTCTACGACGGCTGGGAGACCCGCCGCCGCCGGACCGTCGGTGACGACTGGGTCGTGGTGCGCCTGGCAGCTCCCGGCGAGGTGGAGCGCATCGACGTCGACACCGCCTGGTTCAGGGGCAACTACCCGGCCGCCGCCACCGTCCACGGCGCGTGGCTCGAGGGCTTCCCCGGCCCGAACGACGTGTGGCAGCTGCCCGAGCACGTGTGGCGCCCTCTCGCGCCGCGCACGCCGCTGACCGGCGACGCCGTGACGTCGATCGCGGTCACCCCCGAGACCTCCCCGGAGCTGGCGGGGCGCCGGGTCTCGCACGTGCGGCTCACCATCCACCCCGACGGCGGCGTCGCCAGGCTCCGGGTGCTGGGCCGGCCGGTGCCCGACCCTGCCCTGCTCACCGGCACCGTCGACCTGGCCGCCACCGAGAACGGCGGGCGGGTGCTCGGCTCATCGAACGAGTTCTACGGCTCCGCCGACCACCTGCTCGCCCCCGGCCGCGCCGCGACGATGGCCGACGGCTGGGAGAACGCCCGCCGCCGCGACGGCGGCAACGACTGGGTGGACCTGCAGCTGGCCGGCGCCGGGCGTCTGCGCCGGGTGGAGGTCGACACGACGTGCTTCGTGGGCAACGCCCCGGGCCGGGTGGTGCTGCGCGGGGCTGACCTCCGGTCGGCCGGGACCGGCGCGGGCGAGGGTGCTGACCCGGCGTCGTGGCCGGTGCTGCTCGACCTGCACCCGCAGCCCGACACCCGGCACGTCCTCGCCCTCGGCGCAGCGGGCGCGCCGGGTGCCACGGACCGGGCGGTGACGCACGTGCGGCTGGAGGCCCACCCGGACGGCGGCATGAGCCGCCTGCGGCTGTGGGGAGAGCTCGACGACGACGCGCTGGCCGCTGCCGCGCGCCGCTGGGAGGAGACCGCGCTGTGAGGACGCTGGTGGCGCCGTGACGAGGCTGGTGCTGCGGGGGGCCCGCTGGCCCGGGGACGTCGCCGTGGAGGACGGCTGGATCACCGCCGTCGGGGACGTGGCGTCGGTGCCGGCGCTGCCCGGCGACGAGGTGCTCCGCGTCGACGGCGACCTGCTCACCGCGGGGCTGGTCAACACGCACCACCACCTCTACCAGCGGATCACCCGCGGGTGGGCGGCCAACTCCACCCTGTTCGGCTGGCTCACCACCCTCTACCCGGTGTGGGCGGGGCTGGACGCCGACGACGTCGAGGCCGCCGCCACCGTGGCCCTGGCGGAGCTGGCGCTGTCGGGGTGCACCACCGCCGCCGACCACCACTACCTCGTGCCCCGCGGTGACGACTCCGTCTTCGACAGGCTCGTCGTGGCCGCCCGCCGCGTGGGCGTCCGCCTGCACCTGGCGCGCGGGTCGATGGACCTGGGGGAGTCCGCCGGCGGCCTGCCCCCGGACGCCGTCGTGGAGGACCTCGACGCGATCCTGGCCAGCACCGAGCGCGTGGTGGCCGCCCACCACGACGGCGTCGACGTGACCGTCACCGTGGCGCCCTGCTCACCGTTCTCGGTGACGCCGCAGCTCATGCGCTCCTCCGCCGAGCTCGCCCGTGCGGTCGTGCCGGGCGGTCTGCAGCTCCACACGCACCTGGCCGAGACCCTCGACGAGGAGCGCGACGCGCTGGCCCGGTTCGGAAGGCGTCCGCTGGACCTCCTGGAGGACTGGGGCTGGCTCGGCGACGACGTCTGGCTCGCCCACGGCATCCACTTCGACGACGACGAGGTCGCCCGCCTCGGGGCGGCCCGCACGGGCGTGGCGCACTGCCCCAGCTCCAACGCCCGCCTCGGCGCTGGCACGTGCCGCGTGGCCGACCTGCGCCGCGCCGGCGCCCCCGTCGGGCTCGGCGTGGACGGCTCCGCCTCCAGCGAGCCGGGGTCGCTGTTCGGCGAGCTGCGCCAGGCCCTCTACGCCGCCCGCCTGAGGAGGCTCGACCCGACCGAGCTGACGGCCGCCGACGTCCTCGACGCGGCCACCCGCGGCGGCGCCGCCTGCCTGGGCCGCGACGACGTCGGCGCCCTGCAGGTGGGGATGCGCGCCGACGTGGCCGTGTGGCCGGGCGAGGACCTCCTCGACACCCCGGACCCGCTGGCCGGGCTCGTCCTCGGGCCCGACCGGTCCGTGCGGCACCTGCTGGTCGGCGGCCGCCGGGTCGTCGTCGACGGGGAGCTGGCGGGCCTGGACCTGCGCGCGGCCCGGGCCGACCTGGCCCGACGCGCCTCCCGCCTGTTCGCCTGAGGGGGCCGTCTGAGGGCCCCTCAGACGGGTGGGCGCCCGGGAGACGACGCGATCACCCCGGGTGCCGGGCCACCCCTCAGGGCGAGCGTCGTCGGCATGCACACCACCTGGGGACCCGCACTGGACGCCGAGACCGCCCTGCGCCGCGAGCGCCTGGGCCGGGAGCTGCGCCGGCCCGCGCCGGCTCCCGCACCGGCACCGGCACCCGAGCGGAGGAGGGGAGGATGGGCCGCGTGGACCCGATCGACACCGGCGCGCCGCCGATCGTCGGTCGCGACGCCGAGCTGACCGAGCTGCTCGCGGCGCTGGCCCGCGCTGAGGCCGGTCGCCCCGGCGCGGTGCTCGTCACCGGCGACGCCGGCGTCGGCAAGACCCGGCTGGTCCGGGCCGCCGCGGAACTGGCCCGCGGACGCGGCGCGCGCGTGCTCGTGGGCCACTGCCTGGACCTCGGCGACGTCGGGATGCCCTTCCTGCCCGTCGCCGAGGTGCTGAGCGACCTGGTCGGCGGCCTGGTCAGCGGCCAGGACGACAGGGGTGACGACGCCGTCCGGCGGGCGCTGGAGCGCCGCCCGGTGCTGGCGCGCCTGTCCCCGGCGGTGGAGGGGCTGCTGGGCCGCTCGTCGGCGTCGTCGTCGCAGGCCCGGGTGGGCTCGGACAGGCTGGCGCTGTTCGAGGCGCTGGAGGGGCTGCTGGCCGACCTGGCGCCGGCCGACGGCGCCGTCGTGCTCGTGCTGGAGGACCTCCACTGGGCCGACGCCTCGACGCGCGACCTGCTGCGCTTCCTGCTCGCGCGGCTGCGGGCCGGCCGGCTGGTCGTGCTCGGCTCCGTGCGCGCCGAGGACCTGCACCGGCGCCACCCGCTGCGCCCCCTGCTCGCCGAGCTCGGCCGCCTGAGCGCGGTCCGGCGCCTGGAGCTGCGCCCGCTGACCACCGACGCCCTGGTGGAGCACCTGCGCCACCTCGAGGCCGGCGCGGGGCGCAGCGAGGCGCAGCTGGCGGCGGTGGCCGCCCGCAGCGAGGGCAACCCGTACTACGCCGAGGAGCTGCTCGCCAGCACCACCGCGGGCGGACCGGGGCTGTCCGACGTGCTGCTGGGCCGCATCCACGCCCTCGACCCCGCCGCCCGCCGCGCCGTCGCCGCGGCCGCCGTGGGAGGCCAGGTGGTGTCCGACAGGGTGCTCCGCGCCGTCCTGGACAGCGTGCTCGGCGACGGCCCGGGGGGCGCGGTGGACGCCGCGCTGGAGGAGGCCGTGAGCGCCGCCGTGCTCGTGCCCCGCGCCGACGGGTACGCCTTCCGCCACGCGCTGCTGCAGGAGGCGGTCCTCGACGACCTCCTCCCCGGCGAGCGCACGTCCCTGCACGCCGCCCACGCCCGGCTCCTGGCCGACGCCGCCCGCGCCGGTGCCCCGCTCGCCCCCGCCGCGGAGATGGCCCGGCACGCCCTCGCCAGCCACGACGCCCCGGCTGCGCTCGCGGCCAGCACCGCGGCGGCCGTCGAGGCCCTGGGCCGGCTCGCACCCGCCGAGGCCCTGCGCCACGTCGAGCAGGCGCTCTCGCTGCTGCCGGCGGTCCCGGGAGCGGACGAGGCGGACCTGGCCGCACCCCTCGCCGCAGCCGTCTCCAGCGCCCCGCGGCTGACGGCGGTGGCGGCCGAGCTGGCCTCACGCGCGGGTGAGCTGGGACGCGCGGTCGAGCACGCCCGCCGTGCGGTCGCCGTCGTCGACGCCGACGACCCGCTCCAGGCCGCGGGGGCCCGCACGCGGGCGGCGGTGCACCTGCTCGCGGCCGACGTCGACGGGTCGCTCACCGCGCAGGCCGCGGACGTGCTCGACGGTGCCGAGGGGCTGCTCGTGCAGCTCGACGGGCGGGTCCTCGACGCGGTGCGCGCGCGGCTGCTCGTGCAGCGGGGTCGCGTGCACCTCGCCCGCGACGAGCTCGCCGCGGCGGAGGTGGCCGCCCGGGAGGCGCTCCCCCTGGCCCGCGCCGCCGGCGACGCGGCGGCCGAGGCCGAGGCGCGCGCCACGCTCGCCGTGGTGCACGACGTCGCCGGTGGGGACGCCGAGGTCACCGCGCACCTGGCGCGCGCGCTCGACCTGGCCGCGGCGGCCTCCGACCCGCTCGCCGCCTCCCGCGCCAGCTACCTGATGGGCATGCACCACTGGGGTGCGGGGCGCGTGGAGGAGGCGCTGGCCCGGTTCGAGCGGGTCAGCGCCGAGCTGGCGGCGCACGGGCTCGCGTGGAGCAGGTACGGGGTCGCGGCCGTGTGGATGACCTCGGTGGCGCGGGCGGCCGCGGGTGACCTCACCGGCGCCGCGGCGGCCGCCGCCCGCGGCGGGTCAGGGCCCGACCCCGTCCACCGCACGCTGTCGCAGGCCGCGGGCCTGCAGGTGGAGGCCGCGCTCGGGCAGGACGGCGTGGCCGAGCGCGCGCAGGCGCTGCTGCCGGCGGTGGCCTCCGACCCGCTGTCCACGATGCTCGCGCTCGGCGGCCGCGCGGAGGCCCTGGCCTGGCGGGGTCACCCGCGGGAGGCGGCGCGGGCCGCTGAGGACGCGGTCGCCGTGGCCGAGCAGCTCGACCTGGAGGAGGCGCTGTCGGGGGTCTGGCTGTCCGCGCTGGCCGTGGCCGCGCTCGCCGACGCCGGTGCGGACCCCGCTGAGGGGGCTGACCTCGCCCGGCGCGGCAGGGCGCTGGCCCAGCGGCCCCCGGGCCGCGGCGGGCCGCTCGGGCCGGAGGGGCGGGCGTGGCTGGCCCGCCTCGACGCCGAGCTGGCCCGCCTGGTCGAGCCCGGCTCGGCCGAGGCGGTGGCGGCCTGGCGGGCGGCGCTGGAGGCGTTCGGCTACGGCCACCGCTACGAGCAGGCTCGCTGCCGCTGGCGACTGGCTGCGGCGCTGCTGGACACCGGCCGCGCCGAGGTGCGCGAGGAGGCCCGCGAGCTGCTGGTCACCGCTCTGGCCGAGGCCGAGGCGATGGCCGCCGCTCCGCTGGCCACCGCGGTGCGCGACCTGGCGCGCCGGGCGCGGCTGCGGCTGGGCCCCGGACCGGACGGGCGCGTCGTCGTCGACAGCCCCCTCACCGACCGCGAGGCCGAGGTGCTGGCCCTCGTCGCGCAGGGCCTGACCAACCGGCGGGCGGGGGAGCGGTTGTTCATCAGCGAGAAGACCGTCAGCGTGCACCTGTCCAACGCCATGGCCAAGCTCGGCGCCTCGGGCCGCGCCGAGGCCGTGGCGGTGGCCACCCGGCGGGGTCTGCTGCCTACGGGATGATCTGTGGCCTGCGTCACGCCGCCGTGGTCTCCCGTGCTCCCAGGGTGCGCACAGCGTCGAACGGCCGTAGCAAGGGGCGTCCGGCGGGTCCCCGCTGGGCGCCTCGAACCCCCGGAGGTCACCGTGTCTCGCTCCCCGTGGTCGCGCCGCCAGTTCCTGGGCGCCCTGGGAGCCGGGGGCGCCGCCGCCCTCGGCGCCGGGTCGCTGGCCAGCTGCTCCAGCGCCGGATCCGGCTCGGGCTCCGCCTCCGGGGACGGCGGGCTCACCTTCACGCTGTGGGGCGGCGACGAGGAGCTCGCCGCCTTCAAGGCGGTCGCCGACGCCTACCAGCAGGCCGAGGGCACCACGGTGACCCTCAACCAGCTGCCCTACGCCGACGTCCTCCCCTCGGTGGACTCGCGGATCCAGGCCGGCGACCCGCCCGACCTCTTCCGGGTCTCCTACATCGACATCGGCAGGTACACCACCCTCGGGGTGCTCGCCGACATCTCCGACGCCCTGCCGTCGGGCTACTCCGACGCCTTCACCCCCGCGCTGTGGAAGGCCGTGCAGGACCCGGACGGCAAGCCGGTGGGCGTGCCGCACCACACCGACTGCTCCGCGATCGTCTACAACGCCCCCGCGTTCGCCGCCGCCGGCATCACCGCCCCCACCTCGCTGGACCAGGCGTGGACCTGGGAGCAGTTCACCCAGGTGCTCACCGAGGTCAAGGGTGCGAACGGCGGGAAGTACCCGGTGGCCGTCAACTGGCAGGCGGCGGGCGCCTACCGCTGGCTGAGTTTCCTCGCGCAGGCCGGGGGCTCGGTCTTCAACGACGACCTGTCGCAGGTGACCATCGCCTCCGACGCCGGGAAGAAGGCCCTCACCTACACCCAGGGGCTGTACACCGCCGGCCTGCACGACCCCACCTTCCTCGTGCAGGCGGCCAACTACCCCGACGAGACCTTCCCCACCGGCCAGCCGCTGTCCATCGCCACCGGCGACTTCAACCTGCCGTCGCTGGTCACCAGCGCCACCGGCTTCGAGTGGGGCGCCACGTACCTGCCCCGTGACGCCGCCGCCGCCACCGACCTGGGCGGCAACGCCGTGGTGGTCACCGACGGCCCCAACGCCGAGGCCGCCGCGAAGTTCGCCGCGTTCCTCGCGAACGCCGAGAACATGAAGAGCTTCTGCGAGGCCACCACCGTGCTGCCCACCCGCAGCGACGTCACCGGCCTCACCTACGCGGTGCGCCCCGACCTCATGCCCGTGTTCGTCGAGCAGGCCACCACCATCCCCGCCAGCCTCGTGGCGGCCAGCACCTCCCCGGTGTTCACGCAGGTCAACCAGGCCCTGCAGCAGCAGCTGGAGGGCGCCTTCGCGGGCGGGGCCGACGTCGACGCCACGCTCGAGAACCTGCAGCAGGCCATCGAGCAGGCGCTGCAGCAGCAGGCCTGAGCCGTGGCGCTCATCGGCTCAGCGGCGGCCCTCCAGGACGCGCCGCGGCCCGCGCGCCGCACGCGGCGCCGCGGCGAGGCCCTCGCGGGGCTCGCGCTGGCCTCGCCGGCGCTGCTCGTCTTCGCGGTCTTCATGTTCGTGCCCCTGGGCATGACCGCCTACTACTCGCTGACCCGGTACACCGGCTTCGGCCGGCCGCGCTTCCAGGGCCTCGACAACTTCGTCCAGATCGGGTCCGACCCGCTGTTCTGGCGGGCGCTGCTGAACACGGGCGTCTTCACCGCGGTCAGCGTGCCGCTGAGCGTGCTCGGCGGCCTGGGACTGGCCCTGCTGCTGAACCGCCACCTGCCGGGGCGCGGGCTGCTGCGGGCGCTCTTCTACGTGCCGGTGGTGATCTCGGCGGTGTCGGCGGGGATCATCGCCCGCTGGATCTTCAACGAGAACTTCGGCGTGGCCAACCGGCTGCTGGGGCTGCTCGGCCTGCCCGAGGTCGGCTGGCAGACGAGCGGCCCCGCGGCGCTGGCGTCGGTCATCGCGGTGCAGGTGTGGACCAGCCTCGGGTTCGCCATGGTCGTCTACCTCGCGGGGCTGCAGGGCATCAGCGGCGAGGTGTACGAGGCCGCTGAGCTGGACGGCGCCGGCCGCTGGCGGGTGCTGCGCTCCATCACGTGGCCCCTGCTCGGTCCTACGACGTTCTTCATCCTCGTCTACATGGTCATCACCTCGTTCCAGGTGTTCGACGTCGTGGTGATCATGACCGGCGGCGGCCCGCAGAACGCCACGACGTTCCTGGTCAACTACGCCTACGACGCCGGCTTCCAGCAGCGCCGCCAGGGGTACGCGGCGGCCCTGGGCGTGGTGCTCTTCGCCATCGTCATGGTGCTCACGCTGCTGCAGTGGCGCGCGGGGCGCCGCAGGGACCTCGCATGAGCGTCGCGACGCCCTCGCGCCGCGGCGTGGAGCGCCGCGTCACCGGCTGGCGCCTCACCGCCGCGGTGCTCCTCGCCGTCGTCGTCGTCTTCCCGCTGTACTGGATGCTCGTCACGGCGCTGTCCAGCCCCGGCGTGCTCACCCGGCCCGACGCGGCGCTGTGGCCCACCCAGCTGCGCTGGGAGAACTTCACCCGCCCCCTGCAGCAGTACCCCTTCGCCCGGTGGGCGCTGAACTCCGCGACCATCGCCGTCATCTCGGTGGCCCTCACGGTGGCCATCAACCTGGCGGCCGGCTACGCCTTCGCCAAGCTCGACTTCCCGCTGAAGAACACCCTGTTCCTCGCGATCGTCGGCACGCTGATGATCCCCGTGCAGGTGATCATGGTGGCCCAGTTCCAGCTGGTCATCGACCTCGGACTGGTCAACACCCCCACCGGAGTGGTGCTGCCGCGCCTGGCGGAGGCGTTCGGACTGTTCATGGCCCGCCAGTTCATGGACGCCATCCCCGACGAGCTGCTCGAGGCCGCCCGCGTGGACGGCGCCGGCGCGCTGCGCACCTTCGTGTCCATCGTCCTGCCGCTGTCCAAGCCCCTGGTGGCCGTGCTCGTGATCTTCACGTTCATGTGGCGCTGGAACGAGTTCATCTGGCCGCTCATCGTCCTGCCCGACCCCGACGCCTTCACGCTGCCGCTGGGCCTGCGCTTCCTGCAGCAGCAGTTCGGCAACGACTACGGCTCGCTCATGGCGATGTCGCTGCTGTCGATCCTGCCGATGCTGCTCGTCTTCGCCGTCTTCCAGCGGTACTTCGTCGAGGGGGTGGCGCGCAGTGGGCTCAAGTGAGGCTGCGGCTGCCGCCTACGCCTCGGCGCTGCGGGCCTCGGGCGAGCTCACCGAGTGGTCGCTGACCGGCTACGACACCACCGGCGTGCCCGTGGTGGCGACCGCCTGGGACCCGCAGGACGGGCCCGACGCCCACGGCGTGGGCTACGGCACGGGCGAGCTCGAGGCCCGCGTCGGAGCGCTGGGCGAGCTGGCCGAGCGCGTGGTGCTGTCCCCGCGCCTGAGCAGGCTCCTGGCCGGCGCCCGCCGCGCCACCCGCGCCGAGCTCGTGGCCGAGGTCGGCCACGGCGGCGTGGTGGACCCGCTGGAGCTGGCGCTGCCCGCGGGATCGCCCTACGGCGTGGACCAGCCGCTCGACTGGGTCCCGGCCGTGCGGTGGCGCACGGGCGAGCAGGTGCTCGTGCCCGCCGACGCCGCCGGCTTCGACGCCTCGCTGCGCTCCCCGGGCGGCCCGGGGCAGCTCTTCACCCCGGTCTCCAACGGCCTGGGCGCCGGGACCGGTGACGACGCCCTGGTGCGGGCGGTCTCCCACGGCCTGCTCGAGCTGCTCCAGCGCGACGGTGACACCGTCAGCTTCAAGGCCCTCGACACCGGGGAGGTGGTCGACGTCGACGCGCTGGCCTCCCACCTGGCGGCGGACGGCGACGACGGGCTCGCCGGCGTGCTCGCCCGGCTGCGCGCCGCCGGCACCACCCCGGTGGTCAAGCTGGCGAGCACGGAGCTGGTGCCGGTGGTGTTCTGCCACGGCAGCGCCGAGGCGCCCGGCACACCGCCGCTGGCCGTCGGCGCGGTCGGCGAGGCCGCCCACCCCGACGCCGCGCTCGCCGTCCGCAAGGCGCTCCTCGAGCACGCCGCCTCGCGGGCCCGGCGCGTCTTCGCCTTCGGGCCCCTCGACGACGTCGAGCGCCTCAGCCCTGACTACTGGGCCCGCGAGCAGCGCCGCCCGGTGGGGGAGCAGGAGGAGCGCGCGCTGCGCGAGGCGGCGGCCTGGGCGCGGCTCGACCTGCCCGGGCTGCGCGCCGCCGTCGAGCCGGCCTTCTCCCGGCGCTCGCGGACCGTGGGGGCGCCTGAGCTGCTCGCGGCCTCCAGCCCCGGCGAGCGCGGGCCCGCCGACCTGCTGGCGCTGCTCCTGGCGCGGCTGGAAGGCTTCGACGTGCTGGTCGTCGCCTCCGACGAGCGCGACGGTGGCGCCGGCGGCGTGCGCAGCGCCAAGGTGGTGGTCCCCGGACTGGAGGTGGAGACGCTGTCGTACGGACGCATCGGCGAGCGCGTGGCGCGCCGCCTGCTCGACCGCGGCGCTCGCGGGAGCGCAGCGCCGGGCGGAGACCTCGTCACCCGCTCCGGCGGTCCCGGCCGGCTGCCGGTCCGGCTGACCGCCGACGCCGTCGAGCGGCTCGGCGGTCCGCTGTGGTGGGACGCCGCCCGCGCCGCCGAGGTGCTCGGCCCCCTCTACCCGCTGTACCGCGAGCCGCGCCGGCACGCCCCCCAGCGGCTGGGGCTGGCGTGAGCGCTCTGGAGCTCCTGCGCCGCTCGCAGGACCGCGACCTCGCCGGGGAGGGCATCCCCATGGCCCTCGCGCTGCTCGACGAGGTCGACGAGGTGGTCGAGACCCCCTCCGGAGGGTCGACGGCCTCGCCGGCCGACGCGGCGCTCGTCGCGCACCTCGACGCGCTGCGCGCCGCGCTGGCCCCCGACCAGCGCGACGGCGACCTCGGCGTCATCGCCTCCCTCCTCACCGCCGCGGCCTTCCACGAGGCCGACCAGCTCGACCAGCAGCTCGACCAGCAGCTCGACCAGCCGCTCGACCAGCCGCAGGCGGCCGCAGCGCCACCGCTCGCGTCGTCGTCCTTCCCCCCGGGGCAGCGGGCGCGGCTCGGGTGGCAGCGCCACCGCGAGGCGATGGCCGCGGGGCGCGTGCTGAGGGTGGTCAACTACCACAACACCCCCGAGCACGGCCGCGACCGGCTGCGCGCCGAGCTGGCCCGCTGCGCACGGCACGCGGTGGCCGTGGGGTGGGAGGACCTGCTCGCCTTCTTCGCCGACGGCGCCTGGCCCGACGAGCGGCCCCGCTTCGCGCCCGTCTTCTACGAGGGGTACGCCAACAGCGCCCAGGTGGCCGCGCCGGTGTGCGAGGAGCTGGGACTGACCGGCTGGTTCCCGGTGTGCACCGGCTTCGTCGACTGCCCGCCGGCCCAGCAGGAGGTCTTCGCGAGGTCGCACTTCATCGCCGTCGACCCCTCCGAGCGCGACGGCCGCCGCCTCGCCATGACGCGCGAGCAGGTGGCCGAGCTCGCCCAGCGGCACGTGGTGCTCCCGCACACCTCCTCCCACGACGGCATCGGCGAGACGTCCCTGACCGCCGGTCAGGACGACGACGAGCGGGAGGTGTCGGCGCCGCTGCGCCTGCTGCAGGAGTGGACCGGCGGCCGCGCCGCCCCCGCCACCGCCTGGATGGGCGGCACGCCGTGGGGGCTGCACCCCGGCCACGACGACGCCGTGACCGCCGCCGGGCACCAGCTGGTCATCAGCAACACCGCCGTCCAGCGGGTCGGTCCTCCGGCCAGGTGATCTCCGGTCGTCTGCCCTCCAGGGGACGCCCCGGGGCGTCGACGACGCACCCGTGATCACGGAAGCGCGGACCGGACCGGGGACGCAGGTGCGCGTCGGTGCTCTCGCGGCCCTGCTGCTCGTGCTCCCTGCCGCCGCGGCGCCGCTGTGCACCCCGCAGATGCCGCCGACGTGGGTGGTGGTCAGCGCCTGGGTGGCCGTCATGGCCCTGGTGTGGGCGCAGGCCCGCGTGCTCAGCCACCACGTGGCCGTCTCCGCGGGCAGCCTGTGGCACGACGCGCTGCTGGCGACCCTCGCCTGCGCCTCCGCGCTGCTGGTGCTGCTGCTGCCCGTGCTGCGGGGCGCCGCCGGCATGGGCGAGGCGCTGGCCGTGCTGGTGCTGGTCGAGGCCGCTGCCGCGGTCGTCAGCCTGGGGACGGGCCTGTCGACCCTCGCCCAGGCGCGCCGCGGTGCGGACCCGCGGGTGGTCTGGTCCGTGGCCGCCGGGGCGGTGGCGGTCGTGAGCCAGGTGCTGTGGCCGCTGCGGATGGCCGTCCCCGCGCTGCGGGAGCCCTGGCCGTCCGCCGCGCTGGCGGTGGTGGTGCTGCTCGGCTGGGCGGTGGTGGTGGCCGGCCTCGTGCGCGCCTCGGTCCCCGCCGAGGTGCAGCGGCGCCGCGCGCCCTGGGACGAGGACCTCGTCAGCGTGCTGACCTGCGGCACCGTGGCGACGGGCGTGCTGCTGGTCGGGGCGCTCGTGGGCATCCCCACCGCCGCGGCGCTCGCCGCGGCCCTCGCTCTCGTGCTGCTGCTGTCCAAGGTGCGGCTCCTCGTGCGCGAGCTGGTGTCCCTCCAGGGCTCCCACGAGGCCGCGGTCACCGACGAGCTGACGGGCCTGGGCAACCGCCGCTCCCTCGTCGCAGCGCTCGACGCCGCCCTGCAGACCCGCGAGGACGTGGCGCTGCTGCTGCTCGACCTCGACAGGTTCAAGCACGTCAACGACGCCATGGGCCACCTCGCGGGTGACGAGCTGCTGCGCCAGGTCGCCGCCCGGCTGCGCGGGGTCATGGTGTCCGGTGCGGTGCTCGCGCGCCTCGGCGGCGACGAGTTCGCCGTCCTCCTGAGCGGCCCCGCGGCGCGGGCGGCGCACGAGGTCGCCCTCGGCGTGCACGCGGCCCTGCTGCAGCCCGCCGCCGTGGAGGGGCACCTCGTCCACGCACCCGCCAGCATCGGGGTGGCCCAGCGCGCGGCGGCCGTCACCGGAGGCGCCGGTGGTCACGTGACCAGCACGGGCGACGACCTCCTGCGCCGCGCCGACACCGCGATGTACGCGGCGAAGACCGGCCGCAGCGGGGTGGCCGTGCACGGCCACGACCACGACCGCCGGGCCCGAGAGCTGCTGCAGACCGCCGAGGAGCTCCGCGTGGCGCTCGCCCACGGCGAGCTGGTCCTGCACTACCAGCCGCAGGTGGCGGTCGCCGACGGCGCCCTGGTGGGCGTGGAGGCCCTCGTGCGCTGGCAGCACCCCCGCCGCGGCCTGGTCGCCCCCGACGCCTTCCTCGGGGTGGCCCAGGACGTCGGGCTCGGCGAGGCCGTCACCGACGCGGTGCTGCGCCTCGCCGTGGCGCAGGCCGCGGCGTGGCGCGCCGCAGGCACCCCGGTGCGCGTGTCCGTCAACCTCACCGCGCACGACGTCCAGCCCGCGCTGGTCGGCCGCGTCTCGGGGCTCCTCCTCGCGCACGGGCTGCGCCCGGGGCTGCTGGCCGTGGAGATCACCGAGACCAGCGTCGTGGCCGACCCCGTCCGCGCCGCCGCCGTGCTGAGGGACCTGGTGGGCCTCGGCGTGGAGGTCAGCGTGGACGACTTCGGCACCGGCCACTCCTCGCTGACGCTGCTCCTGCAGCTGCCCGTGCACGAGGTGAAGGTCGACAGGTCGTTCGTGGCCGCCCTGTGCACCGACAGCGCCCGTCGCCACGTGGTGCGCGCCACCGTCGACCTGGCCCACGGCCTCGGCATGCGGGTGGTCGCCGAGGGCGTCGAGGACCACGACGTGCTCGCCCAGCTGGCGGACCTCGGATGCGACACGAGCCAGGGGTACCTGCACAGCCGCCCGCTGCCCCCCGGGCAGCTCACCGCCTGGATGGCCGCCCGCGCCAGCGCACCCGCGCTGCGGGCTGGCTAGCCTGGCCGACCGTGCCACCAGCCGTCGTCGCCGTCGTCGGCCCCACCGCCACCGGCAAGTCCGACCTCGCGGTGGAGCTGGCGCTGGCGCTGGGCGGCGAGGTGGTCAACGCCGACGCCTCCCAGCTGTACCGGGGGATGGACGTCGGCACCGCCAAGCTGCCCGGACCCGCGCGCCGCGGCGTGCCCCACCACCTCCTCGACGTGCTCGACGTGCGCGAGGAGGCCCGCGTGGCCGCCTACCAGCGCGCGGCGCGCGCCGCGCTGGCCGACGTGGTGTCCCGCGGGCGCACCGCCGTCCTCGTGGGCGGCTCCGGCCTGTACGTGCGCGCGGCGCTCGACGAGCTCGCCTTCCCCGAGACCGACCCTGCGGTGAGGGCGCGCCTGGAGGCGGAGCTCGCGGAGGCCGGGGCCGCCGGTGAGGCCCTGCTGCGGGCGCGGCTGGCCGCGGTGGACCCGGTGGCCGAGGCCGCCATCACCCGGGGGAACGTGCGCCGCGTGGTGCGGGCCCTGGAGGTGGTCGAGGTGACCGGGCGGCCGTTCAGCGCCTCCATGCCCCAGCGCCGCTACAGCGACGCCGTCGCCGGCCTCGGCGGGGTCGTCCAGGTGGGCCTGCGGGCCGACCGGGAGGTGCTGCGCGAGCGGATCGCCACGCGGGTGGCGGCCATGGAACGGGCCGGGCTCGTCCAGGAGGTGGCCGAGCTCGCCGGGCGCGGCCTGCGCGAGGGCGTCACCGCCAGCCGCGCCCTCGGGTACGCCCAGCTGCTCGACGCCCTCGACGGGCGCTGCACCGTGGCGGAGGCGCTGGAGGTCACGGTCCACGGCACCCGTCGGTACGCGCGCCGCCAGCTGTCGTGGTTCGGCGCCGACCCGCGCGTGGCCTGGCTCGACACCGACGCCCTGCGGGCCTCGGGCGGCGCCGCAGCGGTGGTCCAGGCGGCGCTCAGGCTGCTCGCCTAGGCTCAGCGTCGTGACCAGCACCGTGACCGGCGCCTCGACCAGCACCTCGTCGAGCCCGCTGGCCTTCACCAAGGGCCACGGCACCCAGAACGACTTCGTGCTGCTCACCGACCCCGACGGCGCGCTGGCGCTGGACGCCGTCCTGGCCGCCCTCCTGTGCGACCGGCGCGCGGGGGTCGGCGCCGACGGCGTCATCCGCGCCGTCCGCAGCGACGCGCTGCCCGAGGGGGCCGCCGCGCTCGCCGAGGACCCGGGCGCGGTGTGGTTCATGGACTACCGCAACGCCGACGGGTCCATGGCGGAGATGTGCGGCAACGGCGTCCGGGTGCTCGCCGCGCACCTGCTCGCCGAGGGGCTCGTGGAGGAGGCGGAGCTCAGGTCCGGCGCCGGGCTCGCCCTGGGCACGCGTGCGGGCGTGCGGCACGTGCGGCGCGTGCGCGGTCCCGAGGGGGAGGACTGGCTCGCCGTCGACATGGGCCCCTGGCACCTCATCGACCCGGTGGGGGCCTCCGAGCGCGGCGCCGACGCCGAGGTGGGGGTGCACGGGCTCGACGGCGTCCGCAGGCCCGGTCTGTCCGTCGACGTCGGCAACCCGCACACCGTGGTCGCGCTCGCCTCCGCCGCGGAGCTGGAGGCCGCCGACCTGGGCCGCGCGCCCGAGGTCGACCCGCTGCCGCCGCACGGCACCAACGTCGAGCTGGTCATCGTGGAGGACGCCTTCGGGCGCTCGTCGGCCTCCGAGGCGCCGCTCGGCGTCATCAGGATGCGCGTGCACGAGCGCGGCTCCGGCGAGACCCGCTCGTGCGGCACCGGCGCGTGCGCCGCGGCGCTCGCGGTGCGCAGCTGGGCCGGTGGCGCCGAGGCGGGGGCCCCGGAGCGCTGGCTCGTGCACGTGCCCGGCGGCACCGTGGCCGTGCGCGCCCTGGAGGGGCAGCGCGTGGAGCTGGCGGGGCCGGCGGTGCTGCTGGCCCGCGGTGAGGTCGACCCGGCCCAGCTCGGCGGCTGACCCGCAGGCGGCGCGCCGGAGGGGCGCGACACGCCGGGACGTGACCGCTTCGTGATGTGACGCGTGTGCACTGGAGTGACGCAAGTGCACCTGTGTCCGCTGTCGGGGTGAACGCGTGCGATGTGAGGGTCACCACTTGCGCCAAAGTGGTTGCCGGTCACCCTGCGTACCGCAACGCTTGACCCAGGGCAACGGGGGGAGATGGTCGCGGTGGAGAGCACGGCCACGATGAGCACACTGCTCGACGCGCGCACGCGGGCTGCGGTGGCAGCGCTGGCAGCCGTCAACGACCCCCGCCTCGAGGGCGACGAGCGCCTGCGCCGCCGCGAACGGCTGCTGCACCAGCTGGCCATGGAGCGCCAGCGCAGGCAGCGCCGCCTCAGCCGGACCGCCTGACCGGCGACGCGTCAGCGGCTGACCTCCAGCACGCGGTACCCCTTGCGGGAGCCCGAGCGCTGCGCGGTCCAGCCGCCCTCGCCGGCGAGGTCGCGCTGGGCTCCCTGCTCGCCGACCCAGCGCAGCAGCGAGTCGGCACCCAGGTCCTTGGCCACCACCAGGTGCGCCGACGCGCCAGGCGCGAGCCGGGGCAGCCACTGCAGGAGCAGGGCGTGCAGCGCCGGCTTGCCGATGCGGATCGGCGGGTTGGACCAGATCGCCGCGAAGCGGACGTCGTCGTCGACGTCCTCGGGGGCGGCGGTGCGCACGCCAGCCAGGCCCAGGGACGCGGCGTTGGCGGCGGTGAGGTCGCGGGCGCGCTCGTTGACGTCCACCGCCCACACCCGCCGGATGGTCGGGTCCGGCGACCGCATCGCCATGGTGAGGGCCACCGGGCCCCAGCCGCACCCCAGGTCGAGCAGGTCGCCCTCGCCGGGCGGGTCTCCGACGTGGTCGAGCAGCACCGCGGTGCCCAGGTCGAGGCGGTGGCCGCTGAACACCGACGGCGCCGTCACCAGCTCCAGCTCGCGGCCGTCCAGCCGCACGCGCAGCGGCTGGCGCTCGTCGGCGCTGGCGGGGGAGGCGCTGAAGTAGTGCTCAGCGGGCTGGGGGTCGGGCTCGTCGCGCACTGCGGGAGGCTAACGGGCGGAAACACCGTCGACGCCGTCGGTGTTGTGAGGAACAGTGGGCGGGTCGCAGGCAGCGACCCGCACGACGCAGGAGGCGCATGACCACCACGGCCCAGTCCACCCAGGGCACCACCCGACCCGCTGACGACGCCGTCAGCCGCATCCTCGCCCGCCACGGCGGGGCCGCCGCGAAGGCGGGGGCGGACGGCGACGGCCAGGCGGGCTACGACGGCGACCAGTTCGACCTCGAGGAGCGCAACGCGCTCCGGCGCGTCGGCGGCCTCGCCGGCGAGCTGTCGACCGAGCTCACCGACGTCACCGAGGTCGAGTACCGACAGCTCCGCCTGGAGCGCGTGGTGCTCGCCGGCGTGTGGTCGAGCGCGAGCGCGTCCGCCGAGGACGCCGAGAACTCCCTGCGGGAGCTCGCCGCCCTCGCCGAGACGGCCGGCTCGACCGTGCTCGACGGCGTGCTGCAGCGCCGCGACACCCCCGACCCCGGCACCTGGCTCGGCTCCGGCAAGGCGGACGAGCTCAAGGGCGTCGTCTCCGCCGCCGGCGCCGACACGGTCATCGCCGACGGCGAGCTCTCGCCGTCCCAGCGCCGCGCGCTGGAGGACATCGTCAAGGTCAAGGTCATCGACAGGACCGCCCTGATCCTCGACATCTTCGCCCAGCACGCGAAGTCGAAGGAGGGCAAGGCCCAGGTCGAGCTGGCGCAGCTGGAGTACCTGCTGCCGCGCCTGCGCGGCTGGGGCGAGTCGATGTCCCGCCAGGCCGGTGGCCGCGTCGCCGGTGGTGAGGGCATCGGCTCCCGCGGACCCGGTGAGACCAAGATCGAGCTCGACCGGCGCCGCATCCGCACGCGGATGGCCAAGCTGCGCCGGGAGATCAAGGAGATGCGCCCGGCGCGGGAGACCCGCCGCCAGTCGCGCCGCCGCGGGGCGGTGCCCAGCGTCGTCATCGCCGGGTACACGAACGCCGGGAAGTCCTCGCTGCTCAACCGGCTGACGGGGGCGGGCGTGCTCGTCGAGGACGCGCTCTTCGCCACGCTGGACCCGACGGTGCGCCGCTCGCAGACGCCCGACGGCCGCACGATGACCCTGTCCGACACAGTCGGGTTCGTGAGGTCGCTGCCCACCCAGCTCGTGGAGGCGTTCCGCTCCACGCTGGAGGAGGTCGGCGAGGCCGACGTCCTGCTGCACGTGGTCGACGCCTCCCACCCCGACCCGGAGGGCCAGATCTCGGCGGTGCGCGACGTGCTCGCCGAGGTCGGCACACACGGCGGGGACGGCCCCGTGGAGGTCGTCGTCCTCAACAAGTGCGACCAGGCCGACCCGGAGGTCGTCTCGCGGCTGCTGCGCCGCGAGCGGGGCTCGGTGGTCGTCTCGGCGCGCACGGGCGAGGGCCTGGACGCGCTGCGCGACCGGATCGCCGAGGTGCTCCCGCACCCGGAGGTGCTGGTCGACGTGGTGGTCCCGTACTCGCGGGGCGACCTCGTCTCGCGCGTGCACTCCACCGGCGAGGTGCTGTCCACCGAGCACACCGAGGACGGCACCCGCGTGGTCGCGCGCGTGGCCCCCGACCTCGCCGCGGAGCTCGGGGTCCCCGCCCCCGCCTGAGCCGTTGCGGTGCGGTCCAGGGCCACGACCGACCTCGATCTGACCCTGGACTGCACTGCCGCGACCATCATGGGCTCGTCAGGGCACGACGCACCCTCGCCGCGGTCTCCTCGCGCTCTCGTGGTCGGTGCCGGTCAAGGCTCCCACCCACCAGGACGACGACTTTCCAACCGCCCTCCCGCAGCCGAGCGCGCTTCTCCTCGTCGTGACGCCACTGGTCCTTGCCCTTGACGCGGTGGACGTCGCCGTCGTACTCGACGACGACGCGCTGGTCGAACCAGACCATGTCCACCTGCCACATGCGTCCGGTGCCGTCCGGGATCCAGCGACCGCACTCCGGCTCCGGCAGGCCGGAGCTCACGAACAGGAGCCGGGCCTCGGTCTCCATGGCCGAGTCGACCTGGTGACGCACATCGGCGAAGACGAGTCGCAGGACCTCGACGCCGGGACGCCCGCTCCGTTCGTCCACAGCCTCCCGCATCTCCTCCTGTGACGCGTGGTGCCTGCGGACGGCGTCACCCAGCGCGACGGCATCCACGTGGGGGAGCCCTGGTGCCAGGTCGCACCAAGCGCTCACCGGGTCCTGCAGGCGCAGCCGCGTTCCGCCGGTCAGGTAGCGGCTGACCTCGCCGCCGGTGAGGAGGACGAGGCGGTCGGTGCTGCGCCAGCGCCCCACCTGGATACCGCTCACCCGTGGACGGGCAGGGCTCGGGGGGACGCGTGCCTGGACGAGTCGCCCCACGGGCTCGGGGCGTCCCCAGGGCGTCGGCAGGTCCAGCAGCCGCACCACGGTCCACTCGGAGAACACCGCCACCGCCGGCAGCGCCAGCCGTGCAGCGGCTACGTCGAGCGAGAAGCCCGGCGGCAGGTCGGACGGCACGCGGACGCCGCGGTGCGGACTGCTGAAGCGCGGAGCACGCAGCACATCGCGGGTCAGGCCGAGGGCCTGGGCCTCGGAGAGGGTGAACGGTCGGCGCAGCAGTTCGGCGGGGACCTCGGCGCGTGGCGGCACCCCGGCACCGTGGCGGATCGGGCCCCCTCCCTGCTGCGGCTGTCCACAGGAGCCCCGGTGGTGCAGAACAGGGGTTGCAGCGGTGCAGAACAGGGTCAGGGGAGAGCAGATCCTGACCCTGTTCTGCACCGCGGCCACACCGCACCGCTAGGACGGCGGGGGCTGTGGACGAACGGGGCCGGGTGCCCGGCGCGCTGCGTAGGGTGGCTCGGTGCCGAAGCCCAGCCGCGGAGCCGACCCCTCGGACCTGCTCGACGCCGCCGTCGCGGCGCTGGGAGGGGCCCCGCGCGAGGGGCAGCAGAAGATGGTCGCCGCCGTCTCCCAGGCGGTCCGCTCGGGCCGCCACCTGCTGGTCCAGGCGGGGACGGGCACCGGCAAGTCGCTGGGGTACCTCGTGCCGCTGGCCGCGCACGCCGCCGAGACGGGCACCCCGGGCGTGGTGTCCACGGCCACGCTGGCGCTGCAGGCGCAGGTGGTCGACAGGGACCTGCCCCGGCTGAGCCAGGCCCTGCGCCCGATGCTCGGGCGCGAGCTCACCTGGCAGACCGTGAAGGGCCGCGCCCACTACGTGTGCCGGCAGAAGCTGGTCGGCGGCTTCCCCGAGGACGAGCCCGAGGCGCTGCCCGGCATGGAGCTGGTCGGCGGTGCCGAGCGCGCCACCGACCGCCGCGCTGCCGCGCCCACCGCCACGAGCCAGCTCGGCCGCGAGGTCGCCCGCCTGCACCGCTGGGCGCAGGACACCGAGACCGGAGACCGCGACGAGCTCGTCCCCGGCGTCTCCGAGCGCGCCTGGCGGCAGGTCTCCGTCAGCTCCCGGGAGTGCCTCGGCGCCACGCGCTGCCCCCTGGCGGAGGAGTGCCACGTCGAGCTGGCCCGGGCGCGGGCCAAGGAGGTCGACGTCGTCGTCACCAACCACGCGCTGCTCGCCATCGACGCCGTCGAGGACGTGCAGCTGCTGCCCGAGCACGACGTCGTCGTCATCGACGAGGCCCACGAGCTGGTCGACCGGGTCACCTCCGTGGCCACGGGCTCGCTGTCCGCGGCGGCGGTGGCTCAGGCGGCGACCACCGCCCGCCGCCAGGGCGGCCTCGACCCGACCTCCGCCGAGCGCCTGCGCGTCGCGTCGGACGACCTCGGCGCCGTGCTCGAGGAGGCCCCCGTGGGCCGCTACCCGAAGGGGCTGCCCGAGGGCGTGCGCCTGGCCGTGGCGGGCGTGCGCGACGCCGCCCGCGAGGCCCTGTCGGGCCTCAAGGGCGAGGGCGGCCAGACCGGGAAGGACGACGACGGCGACGCGGCGGCCGGCAAGCAGGTCGCCCGCGCCGCGCTGAGCGAGGTCTTCGACGTGGCGGAGCGGCTCGTCGAGGTCTCCCCGGGCGCCGACGGACCCGGCGAGGACGTCGCGTGGCTCGAGGCACCCGGCGCGTGGCGCCGCGACGAGGAACCGCGCCCCCGCGTGCTCCACGTGGCGCCGCTGAGCGTGGCGATGACGCTGCGCGAGCACCTCTTCGGCGGCTCCACGGTGGTGCTGACCTCGGCCACGCTCACGCCGGGCGGGTCCTTCGACGCCGCCGCCGGCGCGCTTGGCCTGCAGGGCCCCGGCGCCCCGCAGTGGACCGCGCTCGACGTCGGCAGCCCCTTCGACCACGCCAGGCAGGGCATCCTCTACGTCGCCAAGCACCTGCCCCAGCCGGGTCGCGAGGGTCCGGCGCCGGAGGTGCTGGAGGAGGTCGAGCAGCTGGTGGTGGCCGCCGGCGGCCGCGCGCTGGGGCTGTTCTCCTCCCGCCGCGCCGCCGAGGCCGCCGCCGAGGCCCTGGGGGACCGGCTCGCCCAGCACGGCATCTCCGTGCTGTGCCAGGGCGACGACACCGTTCCCAACCTCGTGCGGGAGTTCGCCGATGACCCCCGCACCTGCCTGTTCGGCACGCTGACCCTGTGGCAGGGCGTGGACGTGCCGGGCCCGTCCTGCCAGCTGGTGGTCCTGGACCGGATCCCCTTCCCCCGCCCGGACGACCCGCTGGCCTCGGCCCGCGCGGAGGCCGCCGACCGCGCCGGCGGCAACGGCTTCATGGCCGTCTCCGCCACCCACGCGGCGCTGCTGCTGGCCCAGGGCGCCGGGCGCCTGCTGCGCAGCACCTCCGACCGCGGCGTGGTGGCCCTGCTCGACCCGCGGCTGGCCACCAAGCGGTACGGCTCGTTCCTGCGGGCGAGCCTGCCGCCGCTGTGGCCGACCACCGACAAGGAGGTCGTGCTGGGGGCGCTGCGTCGACTGGACGTCGCAGCCAGTGATCAAGAGGCGGCGGCCGCGAGGCCTGCCTAGCGTCTGGGGATGAGCGAGACCGCGCACTCCGCCCACGACTCCCAGACCGTCCAGGACGCCACGGCCACCGCCGTGGCCGGCAGCGTGAAGACCTCCGACGGCGTCCTGGAGGCGCAGACCCAGCTGGCCGGTGAGGCCGCTGGAGACCGCACCACCCCCGAGCACCTCATGGCCGCCGCCACCGCCGCGTGCCTGCAGCAGTCGATCGGCATCGCCGCGTCCACGCAGGACGTCGACGCGAGCGGCGCCCAGGTCACCGCCCACGTGGTCCTCACCACGGCGGAGGAGGCCGGCTACACCTCCCACATCACCCTGGAGGTCAGCGGCCTCGCCGACGACGTCGCCGAGCGCGTGCTGGAGCAGGCCCAGCAGATCTGCCCGTTCACCAAGGCCCTGGCCGGGTCCGACCTCACCGTGAAGCTCGCCGCCTGACAGGATCCGGCGTGTGAGCCAGCACGGTCGTGAGCAGCACTGGGACCTCGTCGTCGTCGGCGCCGGACCGGCGGGCTCGGCGGCGGCGCTGGGGGCGCTGCACCAGCGTCCGGGGTCGAAGGTGCTGCTCCTGGACCGCGCCGACTTCCCGCGCGACAAGGTCTGCGGGGACGGCGTGGCCCCCCACGCCCTCGACGTCCTGGAGACCGTCGGCGTCACCGGCCTGCTCGACGACTGGCCGGTGGCGCCGCGGCTGCGGATCTCCGTGGTGGGGGCGCCGGGGGTCCCGGTGGTCGAGGAGGCGATGAGCCGTCCCGCCCAGGTGGTGCCCCGCGCCGTCCTCGACGAGCGCCTGGTGAGGGCGGCCGTCGAGCGCGGCGCGGTGCTGCGCCGGGCCCGCGTGCGCGACGTGCTGCAGGACGGAGCCGGGGTCGGCGTCGTCCTGTCCGACGGCGAGGTGGTCCGCGGCCGCATCGCGGTGGGCGCTGACGGAGCCCACTCCGAGGTGCGGCGGGCCCTGGGCCCGGCGGTCGTGCCGCCGCAGCGGCGGGGGACGACGGCGATCGCCGTCCGCGCGTACGCGCCCGTGCTGCCCCAGCACGAGGGCGTCCAGGTGCTGGCGTTCTCCGAGGACACCGACCGCCCCAGCTACGCGTGGTCCTTCCCGGTGGGGGACGGGCGCGCGAATGTGGGGTTCGGTCAGCTGGTCGACTCGCGCTCGAGTGCGGGGACCGCGCCGACGCGGGCGCGCCTGCTGGAGCGCCTGGAGGAGCTGCTCCCCGGGACGACGGCCGGCGCCGAGCAGGTGGCCGGGCACCCGCTGCCGCTCTCGACGGGCCGCAGCGGCGTCTGGTCGGTGGGGCGCGTGCTGCTCGCCGGTGACGCCGCCAGCCTCGTCAACCCCGTGACGGGGGAGGGCATCTACTACGCGGTGCTCTCGGGCGTCCTCGCCGGGCGCGCGGCGCTCGGAGGTGGCCGGTACGACCGCATGCTCGGCGAGGCGCTGGTCGGGCACCTGCGCCACACGGATCTCGCCGCGCGGCTCGTGCGCAGCGACCGGCTGCTGCACGCGGCGCTGCGCGCGTCGGCCCGCGACACCGGCGTCTTCGACGACGTCGCCGACATCGGCCTGGCCCGCGGCCGGCTCACCTCCCGGGTCGTGCGCGGCATGGGTCGAGCCCTGCTCGCGGGCTGATCGGCTCGCGCGGAGGCGCGACCTGCGCCACGGTGGCGGGCATGTCCACCCGCGACGACGCGGCCGGTCACCGACCGCCCAGTGCGACCTCAGTCCTCGACCCGTTCCGCGGCTCGAAGCTCGCCGTCCCGGAGGTCCGCGAGCTCCCGAAACCGCCGTCGCGGTGGCTGCCGCTCATCGGGCCGGGGATCATCGCCGCGGGCGTCGGCCTGTCCAGCGGCGAGTTCGTGCTGTTCCCGTTCATCGCCTCCCAGGTGGGGCTGGTCTTCGTGTGGGCGGCGCTGGTCGGCGTGGTCACGCAGTACTTCGTGACCATGGAGATCGAGCGGTACGCCCTGGCCACCGGCGAGACGGCGGTGACCGGGTTCAGCAGGTTCTGGCCGCACTGGGGCCTGGTGTTCGCGATCCTCACCTACGGCGCCAACCTCTGGCCCGGGTGGGCCACGAGCTCGGCGACGCTCATCAGCTTCCTCACCGGGGGGACGCCGCGGTTCATCGCCATCGGGCTGCTGGTGGCGATCGGACTGATCCTCACCCTGGCTCCCGTGGTGTACGTGGCGCTGGAGAAGATCCAGATGGTCAAGGTGGCGGCGGTGATGCTCCTGCTCGTGGTGGGGGCCTTCGCCGCCATCACCGCGACCGCCTGGCGCGACGTGCCGACCATCGTCACCGAGGCGCGCTTCCCGGCTGCGGAGCTGGGCTTCGCCACCCTCTTCGGCGCGATGATCTTCGCTGGTGCCGGTGGCGGGCAGAACCTCGTGCAGTCCAACTGGATCCGCGACAAGGGCTTCGGCATGGGCCACTACGTGCCGCGGTTGCAGAGCCCGGTGACGGGTGAGCCGGAGGCGGTGCCGAGCACCGGCTACGTCTTCCGCACCGAGGGGCCCGAGGGCGAGGAGAACCTGCGGCGCTGGCGCGGCTGGTGGCGCTTCGCCAACGTCGAGCAGCTGAGCACGTTCGTCGCCATCACCGTGGTGTCGATCTTCTTCACCTCGCTGCTCGCCTACTCCACCGTCTTCGGCCTGGAGGACCTGCCGAACGACATCCAGTTCGTGCGGGTCGAGGGCGAGCAGCTGGCCGAGGCCGTCGGCACCTGGTTCGGTGTCTTCTTCTGGATCATCGGCGCGTTCTCGCTGTTCGGCGCTGCCCTGGGCATCACCGACTACACGAGCCGCATGGCAGCGGACGTGCTGAAGACCAGCTACCTCAAGAGCGCCGACGAGAGCCGCATCTACTTCTGGCTCACCTGGGGCCTGGTGGCCATCGGCGCCGTGGTGCTGCTGATCGGCTTCGACCAGCCGATCGCGCTCGTCGTCGTCTCCGCCACCGTCGGCGGCCTCATGATGACGATCTACTCGGCGCTGCTCATCGCCACCAACCGCAAGCTGCTCCCGGCGCCGCTGCGCGTCAGGGGCGTGCGGCTGGCGCTGCTGGTGCTCGCGATCCTCATCTACGGCACGGCGACGGTGCTGACCCTCGGCCAGCAGCTCCCCAAGCTGTTCGGCTAGAGCGAGCGCAGCACCGTGACGACGCGGCCGAGGATGGTGGCCTCGGTGCCGTCGATGGGGGAGTAGGCGGCGTTGCGGGGCAGCAGCTGAACGCCGCCGCCGCGGCGCTGCAGCACCTTGACCGTCGCCTCGCCGTCGATCATGGCGGCGACCACCTCGCCGTTCTCGGCGACGGGCTGGCGGCGGACCACCACGTAGTCGCCGTCGCAGATGGCGGCGTCGACCATGGAGTCGCCCACGACGCGCAGGGTGAACAGCTCGCCCTCGCCCACCAGCTGGCGCGGCAGGGCGAAGACGTCCTCCACCTCCTGCTCGGCGAGCAGCGGTGCGCCGGCGGCGATGCGCCCGACCAGCGGCACGAAGGCGGTCTCCTCGCTCTCCGGGACCGCGGGGACGGCTGCCGCGGCGCCGCGGCCCGCGGTGCGGCCGGGGTCGACCACCTCGATGGCGCGCGGGCGGTTCGGGTCGCGGCGCAGGTAGCCCTTGCGCTCGAGCGTCACCAGCTGGTGCGCGACGCTGCTGGGGCTGTGCAGCCCGACGACCTTGCCGATCTCCCGCATGCTCGGCGGGTAGCCGCGGCTGGTGACCGACTCGCGGATCGTGTCGAGCACGGCTCGCTGCCGGCTGGTGAGGTCGTCAGCTCGACCGGAGGTGCCCTTCGGGGCCGTCGTCGCCACGCACGCAGGGTAGTGGATCGAGCACGCGATCTCAAACACGCGTTCGACGCGGCGGACGACGAGGAGGCGGGCCCTGCTGCTCCCGCGCTGCTCCCCGTACTGTTCCGTCGTGCTGCCCCCCGGGTCGTCCGCCTCGTCGACCACCTCGCCGACCACCGCGACCCCCGGGCCGCCGTCGCTGTCGCGCGTCGAGGTCAACGGCCTCAACGTCATCGACGAGTCCGAGCGGCGCGGCAGGCCCTCGAGCCTCTTCTGGCCCTGGTTCGCCGCCAACGTCTCCGTCTTCGGCATCGCCAACGGGGCCTTCGTGCTCGGCTTCGGCGTCAGCTGGTGGCAGGCGCTGCTCGCCGGGGTGGTGGGGATCGTCGCGTCGTTCCTCCTGTGCGGGCTCGTGGCCCTGGGCGGCACCCGCGCCTCGGCCCCGACGATGGTCGTCTCGCGCGCCGCCTACGGCGTGCGCGGCAACAGGCTCCCCTCGGCCATCAGCTGGCTGCTCACCGTCGGCTGGGAGACGGTCCTCGTCTCGCTCGCGGCGCTGGCCACCGCCACCGTGTTCACGACGCTGGGCTGGGGCGGCGGGACGGTCACCAAGGCGGTCGCGCTCGTCGTCGTCGTCCTGCTGGTCGTGGGCGCCGGTGTCCTCGGCTTCGAGGCGATCATGAAGTTGCAGGCCGTCATCACGTGGGTGACCGGCGTGCTGACCGTTGTCTTCCTCGCGCTGACGGCCGGGCGCCTCGACTGGGGCGCCGTCACCGCGGCCCCGAACGGCACCTGGCAGGCGCTGCTCGGCGCCACCGTGTTCAGCATGACCCTGTTCGGGCTGGGGTGGGTCAACGCCGCGGGCGACTACTCCCGCTACCTGCCCCGGCACTCCTCGCGCCCCGGGGTGGTGTGGTGGACGACGTTCGGCGGCGCGACTGCACCCCTGGTGCTGCTGGGCTTCGGGGTGCTGCTGGCGGCCTCCTCGCCGGAGTTCTACGACGGCGCCAGCACCGACCCGATCGGTGCCCTGGCCACGGGCCTGCCCACCTGGTTCCTCGTGCCGTTCGCGGTGGTCGCGGTGCTCTCGCTGGTGGGCGGCGCCGTGCTGGACATCTACTCCTCCGGACTGGCCCTGCTCTCCCTCGGCCTGCCCGCCCCGCGCTGGGTGGCGGCGTTGGTCGACGGGGCGCTGATGGTGGCCGGCGCGGTCTACGTCGTGTTCGTCTCCGAGGACTTCCTCACCCCCTTCCAGGGCTTCCTCATCACCCTCGGCGTGCCGATCGCCGCGTGGGCGGGTGCTGCCATCGCCGACCTCGTCCGCCGCTCCGGCGCCTACGACGACGTCGCGCTGTTCGACCCCGCGGGCCAGTACGGGTCCGTGCGCTGGGGCCCGGTGGTGCTGCTGCTGGCCGCGACCGCCGTCGGGTGGGGGCTGGTCGTCAACACCAGCGCCACCTGGCTCGGGTGGCAGGGCTACCTGCTGGGCCCGCTCGGCCTGGGCGGGAAGAGCGGCGACTGGACCTTCGCCAACCTCGGCGTGCTCGCCGCGCTGGCGATCGGCTTCGTGGGGCAGCTGCTGCTCACGCCGTCCGCCAAGAGGACCCTGCGGACCGGAGCGCTCACCCGGCGGACGGGTCGCTGACCTCGCCGGTGACGAGCGCGCGCAGCCGATCCAGCGGCAGCTTGGGGGTGCGGTCCTCGGTGACCAGGCCGTTCGCCTCCTGCAGGGTGTCGGCCAGCTGCGTGTAGCACCACCCGACCAGGCCGCCCGCCTCCACGCACGCGTTCGCGGCGCCGAGCAGGTCGCCCAGGCGCCGGGCGTAGTCGTCGGCGTCGGAGGCGGTGGAGTACCCCCACGTCGCGCCCTCGGGCGCTGAGGAGTCCCCGTCAGCGTCGTCGGCGGCAGGGGTGAAGCGCACCCCGCCGAACTCGCTGAGCACCAGCGGGCGCTCGACGTCGGCCAGGTCGGAGCTCCGAGCGCCCCCGGCCACCCGCAGGCGCCGCCCGTTGGCGGTCACGCGGGCCGAGGACGACGACGGCGAGGGCACGCCCACCAGCGCCGCGGCCGCCTCCGGCGAGCCGTACCGGGCCGCGAGCACCTCGCCCGAGTCGGTGTAGTCGTGGACGGTCCACAGGTCGGAGTCGGTGTGCTCCCACCCGTCGTTGCTGATGACGGGTCGGGTCGGGTCGAGCGCACGCGTGAGAGCGGCGAGCGCCGTCGCGTACGAGCGCTGACCGGCGCTGGAGGCGACGTCCTGCACGCCCCAGGACTCGTTGAGCGGCACCCACGCGACGACGCTCGGGTGGCTCGCGTCGCGGCGGACCGCCTCCAGCCACTCCGCCGTGAGCAGCGACACCGCCCGCGCCGTGTACGCGTAGGCGTTGGCGGTCTCGGCCCACACCGTGATGCCGAGCCGGTCGCACCAGTGCAGGAAGCGCGGGTCCTCCACCTTCTGGTGGATCCGCACCGAGTCGAAGCCCAGGTCGGCCAGCAGCTGCGCCTCGCTGCGCAGGCGCTCGGCGCTGGCGGCGAGGTGGGTGTCGGGCCACCAGCCCTGGTCGAGCACCGAGCGCAGCGTGTGGGGCGTGCCGTTGAGCAGCAGCTGCCCGGCGCCCACCTCCACCGAGCGCATCCCGAGGTAGCTGGCCACCGCGTCGAGCTCGGCACCAGGACCGGCCGGCGAGGCAGGGCCACCAGCGAGCAGCCGCACCTGCGCGTCGACGAGGTGCGGGTGCTCCGGGCTCCACAGCAGCGCCTCGCGCTCCTGCCCGTGCCGCAGCAGCGGCACCGCGAGGGCCACCTCCACACGAGGGCCCCCGCGCTCGGCGTGGCCGGGCACGGCGACGACGGCCTCGGCGAGCACGCGCTCGTCATCGTCGTGAGCTCCGAGGGAGAGGCGGACGGCGAGGCTGGCCGGCTCCAGCGGGGTGCTCGACAGCTCCGCGACGAGGTGCACGGTGGCGCCGACGAGGTCGGTGGTCCAGGTGAGGTGCTCGATGCTCACGGCCGGCACCACCTCGGCCCACACCGTCTGCCAGATGCCGGAGGTGCGGCGGTACCAGATGGCGTGCGGGGCGTCGTGCCAGTCCTGCTTCCCGCGGGGCAGCTCGGGGTCGCGGGCGTCGTCGACGGCGCGGACGACGACCACGTGCTCGCGGTCGAGGTCCAGGCCAGACCCGGCGCCGGTGGGGGTCAGGAGCTCGGTGACGTCGGCGGAGAACGGCGTCTGCCCGCCGGTGTGCTCGGCCACGAGGTGCCCGTCGAACCAGACCCGAGCGCTGTGGTCGACGGCGCCGAAGCGCAGCACCAGCCGCGCCCCCGACCCGTCGGCCGCCAGCGCGTCGGCGCCGGCGACGTCGCGCAGCCGCAGGCCGCGGCGGTACCAGAGCTCGGCGAACGGGCCCTGCTCGCCGACGCCGGAGGCGGTGCTCTCCGGCGGGTAGGGGACGACGACGTCGCGGTCGAAGCCCGTCCTGTCGGCCAGGTCCTCGCTGCTGGCGCCCCGCCACAGGCCCTTCGGCGCGGGGGTTCCCGCGGGCACGAGGCCCAGCTGCCACGTGCCGCCCAGGTCGGTCCAGTGCTGCCGCAGGAGCTGCGGGCGGGGGTGCTCCCCGGGCTGCGTGCTGGCGCGGGGGAGCGGTGCCGTCTCTGCCACGGGCCGGAGTGTGCCACGCCGCCGCGGCGGCGCCACCCCTGCGTTTCCATCGTTGCAAATCATGGGCGGACCCTGCAGACTCCGGGCCAGCGCACGACGAGGAGGTCGATGATGTCTGCGATGTCGCGGAGGCTGCCTGAGCAGCACCCCAGCCGGCGGAAGGTGCTGGCCGGGGGACTCGCGGGGCTGGGAGCCATGGGGCTGGCCGGTGGCCTGTCCGGCTGCGGCTCACCGCTGGCCGCGGGGGTGGCGGGCACCCCGCTCAACCCCGACTCGGTCACGTTCTGGAACCTGTTCGGCGGCGGCGACGGCGCCCGCCTGCAGACGATGCTCGAGGAGTACCGCAAGCAGCAGGGCTCCCCGGACTCCCTCACCGCCGCCACCTTCGCGTGGGGCAACCCGTACTACACCAAGGTCGTGCTGGCCACGCTGGGCAACAAGCCGCCGGACGTCGCCGTGGCCCACGCCACCCGTGCCACGATCCTCGCCCAGGCCGGGCTGCTCGAGCCCATCACCGAGGACCTGCTCGGCCTCGCCGGGCTGTCGAGCTCCTCCTTCACGAAGTCCGTGTGGGAGGCCGGCAAGGTGGGGAGCAGCTACTACACGATCCCGCTCGACACCCACCCCTACGTGCTGTTCTTCAACAAGCAGGTCTGCCAGCAGGCCGGGCTGCTGGACGGGAACGGCAAGCTCGCGCCAATCCAGGGCAAGGACGCCTTCGAGGCGGCGCTGACCGCCATCGCCGGCGTCACCGGCGGCGCCGCGTGGTCGGCCTCCAACGTCGGCGACACCTCCGGCTCCTGGCGCCTCTTCCAGACCCTGTACTGGCAGATGGACGGCGCCACCGACTTCCTCGGCGACGACGGGCAGGAGCTCACCGTCAACGAGGAGCTGGCGCTGGCGACGATGGCCTACATCGGCGACCTCGCCAAGCGCGGCCTGCTCACCCCCACCGTCGACTACGCCGGCGCCGGCACGCAGCTGTACACCGGCAAGGTCGGCTTCCAGACCCAGGGCGAGTGGGAGATCACCACCGCGCAGTCCGTGGAGGGCTTCGAGTTCGGCATGGTGCCGATCCCGCAGATCTTCGACGTGCCGGCCGCCCAGGGCGACTCCCACACGTTCATCCTCCCGAAGATGGACCGCACGGACGCCCAGAAGGAGCTGGCGATGGGCTTCGTGAAGTCCCTGCTCGACCAGTCGCTGACCTGGGCGCAGGGCGGCCACGTGCCGGCGCTCACCGCCACGCTGGAGTCCGCCGAGTACAAGGCGCTGGAGCCGCAGGCGGACTACGCCGCCGCCGCCGAGATCGCCAAGTACGACCCGCCGGGCTGGTACTCCGGCTCGGGCTCGACGTTCGAGAACACCGTGGGGTCGCAGATCGGCCTGGTGCAGCAGCAGCTGGCCACCCCGCAGCAGGCGCTCGACGCGATCAAGGTGCAGCTGCGCACCTACCTGGAGACCCCCAGCCCCGTCGCGGGCACGACCGCCAACGCCTGACAGGAGCCGACGATGACCTCGATCACCGCCGCGCCGGCACCCTCGGCGACCACGCCGCAGCAGGCCCCGCGCGCCCGCCGCACCGACGCGAAGGCGGGGTGGCTGTTCGTCGCCCCGTTCGCGTTCTTCTACCTGCTGTTCCTCATCGCCCCGACGATCTACATGATCGTCTCCAGCTTCTTCAACACCTCCCTCGTGCAGGGCGGACTGGGCAGCTTCGCCGGGTTCGCCAACTACGCGGAGATGTTCGGCCGCGAGGACTTCTGGTCCTCGATGTGGCACACGTTGCAGTTCACGATCTACACCACCCCGCCGCTGGTGGTGCTGAGCTTCGTCATCGCGGTGCTCGCCAACCGCGTGCAGCGCGGCCAGTGGTTCTTCCGGCTGGCGTTCTTCCTTCCCTACGTGCTGCCGTCGGCCACGATCTCCCTGATCTGGGTCTACATCTTCACCCCGGACACCGGCCTGTGGCCGTGGCTGGAGCAGCTGGTGGGCCTGTCGCCCACGGCCGTCCTGGCCGACCCGTCGCTGGCCATGGTCGGCATCGCCATCGCGACGATCTGGTGGACCATCGGCTTCAACTTCGTGCTGTACCTGGCCGGTCTGCAGGACATCCCGCGGGAGCTGTACGAGGCGGCCGCCACCGACGGCGCCACCCCCTGGCAGCAGATCCGGTTCATCACCATCCCGCTGCTGGGCCGCACCACCACCCTCTTGGTGCTCCTGCAGATCATCGCCTCGCTGAAGATCTTCGACCAGGTCTACCTCATGACCCAGGGCGGCCCGGGCATCTCCACGCAGGTGGCGCTCACCCTCATCGCCAACGTCGGCTTCACCGACAACCGCATCGGTGCGGCCTCCGCGGCCTCGGTGCTGCTCTTCATCGTCATCATCGTCATCGCCGTGGCCCGCCAGCTGATGGAGCGCCGCTCGGAGAGGAGCGCCTGAGATGGCCACCCCCACCACCGCCCGCAACGGCGTCTCCGCCGCCGCTCCCGCCGCCGTCCGGCCGCCCGCGCCGGGCAAGGACTCCACCCGCACGTTCACCATCGTCACCACGGTGGTGCTCGTGGTGTTCGCCGTCATCTGGCTCATCCCGAGCCTGTACGCCCTGAAGGCGTCGCTGTCGAGCAACGCCACCGCGGCGCTCGGCGCCGGCGAGGTCATCGCCAGCACCAGCCCCACCCTGGCCAGCTACACCACGCTCCTGGCCAGCGGTGACATCTGGAACTGGTACCTGTCCAGCTTCCTCACCTCGGCCGTCACCACGGTGCTGACGGTGCTGTTCGCGTCGATGGCGGGCTACGCGCTGTCCCGGCTGCGCTTCAGGGGCCGCAACCTCGTCTTCCTGCTGATGCTGCTGGGCATCATGGTCCCGCCGCAGGTGCTCGTGGTGCCGATCTTCCAGATGCTCGACGCCGCGAGCCTGCTCAACACCTACTGGGCCGTGATCTTCCCGCAGGTGCCCGCCGTCATCGCCGTCTTCGTCTTCAAGCAGTTCTTCGACGGGCTGCCCAAGGAGCTGGAGGAGGCCGCCCGCATCGACGGCGCCGGGTACTGGCGCATCTACCGGCAGGTGGTGATGCCGCTGAGCAAGCCGGTCATCGCCGCCATGGCGATCGTGACCTTCGTCGGGGTCTGGAACAACCTCATCCTGCCGCTGTTCGTGGTCTCCAACCCCGAGCTCATGACCATCCCCGTCGGTCTGGCCACGGTGCAGGGCTCCTTCGGGCAGCGCTACGCCGACATCCAGGCCAGCGCCATCCTCGGTGCGCTGCCGCTGGTGGTGCTGTTCCTCATCTTCCAGCGCCGCATCATCGAGGGCGTCGCCGGCACCGGCCTCAAGGGCTGACCGCCAGCCACTGGTGAACTGATCATGCAGGAGGCCCGCACCCCGAGCTCCAGGGTGCGGGTCTTCTGCATGATCGCGGCGAGGGCGGCTCCTCAGCGAGGGATGGTGTTGACCAGCGGCTCACCCGTGGTCAGCCGGCGGACGTTCTCCACGACGTCCGCCACGCGCGCCAGCAGCGTCTGCCGGGTGATGCTCGAGGAGTGCGGCGAGGCCACCACGTTCGCCAGCGCCCCCCACTCCCGCGTCCCCGGAGCACCCACCACCGGCCCCGCCGACCCGCTCGCGGAACCGGCCGAGCCGCCCGCCGCGCCACCACCGGGGTAGCGCCACCACACGTCCAGCACCGCACCACCCAGGCGCCCGGAGGCCAGAGCCTCGAAGAGGGCGTCCTCGTCGACCAGCGGCCCGCGCCCCACGTTGACCAGCACCGCCCCGGGCGGCGCGAGCGACAGCAGCCGGTCGTCGACGAGCCCCGTCGTCGCCGGCGTCAGCGGCGCTGAGAGGACGACGACGTCGGACTCGCCGACGAGCCGGTCCAGGTGCCCCGGCTCGTCCACCCCGCCGGCCCACGCCAGCCCGTGCGCTCCGGCGTCGAGCCGGCCGCTGCCCGTGACCGCCGCGCCCACCGCGCCGAGCGCCGCGAACGGCGCCCAGCAGGCGCGCCCGATGGCCCCGAACCCCACGAAGCCCACCCGGGCGCCGTCCAGCCCGCGCGCCAGGGGGAGCGAGGCGTCGAACGTGGAGGACGCCCACTCGCCGCGCTCGCGCAGCGCGACGTCCTGCTCCCTCACCCGCCGCCTCAGGACGACGACGCCGGCCAGCACGTGCTCGGCGATGCTGCGCTCGTGGTGGCCGGTGTTGGCCAGCAGCACCCCGGCGGGCAGCGCGCCGGTGTCGATGGCGTCCAGGCCGGCGGCTGGGCACTGCAGCAGCCGCAGGGACGAGCTCAGCGGCACCAGCGACGCGGTGTAGCGGCTGGCCACGAGCACCTCGGCGCCGGGGAGGTCCCGGGCGACCGCCTGCTTGTCGAACCGGGGGTGCCAGGAGACCCGGGCTCCGGGCGCGGCTGCGTCGAGGGCGGCCTCGAGCTCGGCGGCGACGGCGGGCAGGTTCGGGTCGATGACGACGACGTGCACGAGGCCATCCTGTCCGCTCCAGGCGATCTTCAGGTGGGGGGTGTGGAATGGGCGGGAACGCCCCTTTCGTCCCACCGGTCCCGTCTGCAGGAGGTCCCCGTGCGCGCCGTCCGATCCCTCACGCACACCGCGTTCACGCTGCTCGTGCTCGCGGCCGTCGTCGTCGTCCTCCTCGCCTACGCCCTGCCCCAGGTGCAGGTGCCCGGCCTCGACACCTCGGGCGTCGAGGCACGCTCGCTGGAGCTGGTCGACCAGGTCGTGTCCGTGGTGGGCAGCACCCTCAGCGGCGCCTGGAACGGCGCCGTCGAGGGGTTCCGCTCCGCTCGTCGACCGGCCGGCTGATCAGCTCGCTGCGAGGTGGTGCAGGGCCATCGCCGCCAGCGCGGCGGCCTGGTCGCCCAGCACCGCGTCGTCGAAGAGCACCAGCGGGGAGTGGTTCCACGCCGCCGTCGCCGGGTCGACGCCGTCAGGGCTCGCGCCGAGGAAGAGGAACGCGCCCGGGACCCGCTCCAGCACGAAGCTGAAGTCCTCCGAGCCCATGAGCGGCACGGGCATCTCGGTGCCGCGGCCTTCACCCAGCAGCCCGTCGACGACCTCGAGGGCGGTGGCCGCGGCGCCCGCGTCGTTGACGGTGACCGGGTACTGCACCTCGAAGGACACCTCAGCGGTGCACCCGTGCGCTGCGGCGATCCCCTGGGCCACCCGCACGGTCTCCACGCGCAGCTTCTCCACCGAGGCCGCTGACAGGGTCCGGACCGTGGCGCCGAGGGTCGCAGACGGCGGGATGACGTTGAGCGCCTCGCCCGCGGACAGCTGCGTCACCGAGAGCACCACGGGGTCGTGGACGTCGAAGCGGCGGGTGACCATCGTGTGCAGCGCGGTGACGACCTCGGCCAGCGCCGGCACCGGGTCGAGCGCCACGTAGGGCCGCGAGCCGTGGCCGCCGGCGCCGTTCACGGTGATGTGCAGCTGGTTGGAGCCGGCCATGAGCGGCCCCGGGCGCGTGCTGAACACGCCGCGCGGACCGGGTGCCACGTGCACGCCGTACGCGGCGACCGGGAGCGCGCCGGACGCGGCGAGCACTCCCTCGTCGATCATGATCTTCGCACCGCCGAAGCCCTCCTCGCCCGGCTGGAACATGAGCACGACGTCACCGGCGATCTCGTCCCGGCGGGCGGCCAGCAGCCGCGCGGCGCCCACGAGGCCCGCCACGTGCAGGTCGTGGCCGCAGGCGTGCATGGCGCCGTTGGTGGAGGCGTACGGGAGGTCGTTGGTCTCGACGACGGGGAGGGCGTCCATGTCGCCCCGCAGCAGCACCGTCGGGCGGCCCGTCGCGCTGCCGCCGGACGGCGCGGCACCGCCCCGCAGGACCGCCACCACGCCGGTGGTCGCGCTGCCGACCGGTCCGGTGCTCACCTCGAGCCCCAGGCCTGCCAGCGCCTCGAGCACGGTCGCCTGGGTGCGCGGCAGCTGCAGGCCCACCTCGGGGGCGGCGTGCAGGGTGCGCCGCAGGGAGACGAGGTCGGGCAGGAGCCGGGCGGCGTCGGCCAGGAGGTCCTTCGGGCTGCTCACCCGCCCCACGGTGCCACCCTCAGGTGGCGGCGACGACCCCGGTGCCCACCAGCGCCAGCACCACCGCCCCGGCCACGATGCGGTAGGCGATGAACACCGAGTAGCTGTGGCGCGCGATGAACTTCAGCAGCCAGTCGACGGTGAGGTAGGCCACCACGAAGCTCACCGCGGTGGCCAGCAGCGTGGGGCCCCAGCCGACGCCGGCGGAGATCTGCGGGAAGGCGCTGTACCCCTGGTAGAAGCTCGCCGCGGTCAGCGCGGGGATCGACAGCATGAACGACAGCCGCGTCACCGTGACGCGGTCGAGGCGCAGCGCCAGGCCGATGGACATGGTGGCGCCCGAGCGCGAGATGCCGGGGATCAGCGCGAGGCACTGCACGGTGCCGATGAGCAGCGTGTCCTTCCAGGTCACGCTCGACTCGGGGCGGTCCTGCTTGGCGGTGCGGTCCGCGAGGAGCATGATGAAGCTCCACCCGATGAGGGCGATGCCCACCACCCACAGGCTGCGCAGCGTGGTCTCGATGACGTCGGAGAACAGCAGGCCGACCACGCCGATCGGGATGGACCCCACGATGACGCCGATCGCCAGGCGCCAGTCGGCGTTGTGCCGCGCCTGGGGGTAGCGCAGCCCGTCGAGGAACGCCGCGACGAGGCGGAAGATGTCGCGGCGCAGGTAGAGGATCGTGGCGAACACCGCGCCGAACTGGATGATCACCGTGAAGGCCGTGATGTCGGGGCTGTCGATCTGGTACCCGAGCAGCTTCTCGATGATCGTCAGGTGCCCGGTCGAGGAGACCGGCAGGAACTCCGTGACCCCCTCCACAGCACCCAGCAGGACGGCGTGCCACCACTCCACGTCAGACGATCCCTCTCACCACGGCTCCGCCGGCGGCCCGGCGACTCCGTCGACGCCTGCCGGCACGGTGACCCACGGTAGGGGAGAGGACCTGACGCGGACCTGACGACCGGCCGGACCGGTGCTACAGGCTCAGGAACGGCAGGCTCCGTGCCGATCACCGGGTGTGACCCCCCTCCGCTCGCTGAGCGCGCGCAACCCGCGCGCCGCGCAGCTGTGGGCCGCCACCGCGCTGCTCGCAGCCGGCCTCACGAGCCTCGTGGTGCAGGCCCTCGCCTCCCCGGACGGCACCAGCGCGGGTGCCATGGGCACGTTCGTCGTCGTCGTCCTGGCGGCGGCGGTGCTGGTGAGGCTGCCCGCGGAACGGGTCGCGCCGTGGGTGGTGCTCGCGCCGCTGCTGGGGGTGGCGGCGATCGTCACGCTCGACCTGGGCAGTGGCGACGCCGGCATCACGGGCATCGTCTTCTTCATCCTGCCGGTGGTCTTCGCCGCAGCCCACCTGCGCGCGGTGGGGGTGGTAGTGGTGTGCGCGGCGACGTCCGCGGGCGTCGCCGTGGTGGTCTTCACCCTGCTGCCGAGAGGTCTCGCCACCGTCGACGCGACCTACGTCACCGTGGTGCTGCTGCTGGTCTCCGCGGTGCTCGGGCGCTCGGCCGCCCAGAACGAGCGCGCCCTGCACAGGCTGCGGCTGCTCGCGGACCTCGACCCCCTCACGGGCCTGGCCACCCGCCGCGTCCTCGACACCGCCACCGCGGGCCTCGCCCGAGCGCAGCGCGGCAGCGGTGGGACCGGTCGCGGGGCCCTGCTCCTGGTGGACCTCGACAGGTTCAAGGCGGTCAACGACACCCACGGCCACCTCGGCGGTGACGCCGCGCTGACGCACGTGGCCGCGCTCCTGCGCTCTGCCTGCCGCGGTGACGACCTCGCCGCCCGCATGGGCGGCGACGAGCTGGCGGTGCTGCTGGTCGGCTGCACCCCCGAGGACGCGACCCGTCGCGCGCACGACGTGGTCGACCTCGTCCGCACCACCCCCCTCGTGCTGTCGGACGGGACCCGCGTCCCGCTGTCCGTCAGCGTGGGGGTGGCGCCCGTCCACGTGCTCAGCCGCACCAGCGAGGACCTGTACGCCCGCGCCGACGGGGCCCTGTACGCCGCCAAGCGCGCTGGCCGCGACCGCGCTGTCACCGCCTCCGCCTAGAGTCCGGCGGGTGCTGGCGGTCCACGGCGTCTGGGCGCGGCGCGGCGCCCTCTGCCTGTGGGCCGAGCCGCCCGCGCGCCTGCCCCTGACCGGTCCTGACGCCGACGCCGTGCGCGAGGCCCTGGCCGCGGCGCTGCCGCGCCTCGCGCACGCCCTCGTGGCGCGCGCTCGCGGCACGGTGGAGCTGCAGCTGCCGGAGCCGCCGTCGCGCGGGGACCGGGCGGGCCTGTCCCTGCAGCGGCTGCCCGCGGTGGTCCTCGGCCCGGACCGCGCGCTGCCGGTGCTGCTGGAGCTGCACGGCCTGGCGGCGGGCACCGGCGCGGGCGGACTGCCGTGGCCGCTGGAGGTCGGTGAGGACCTGCGCTGGCTGGCCGGGGTCGCCGCGGCCGCCGACGCGCGGGCCCGCGCGGGCCTTCTGGTGCCCGGCCTGGAGCAGTCCGACGGCGAGTGGTGGGGCCGCTGGCACCCCCTGGTCGACAGGACGTGGCGGCGCTGGTGCAGCGCGGCTGCCGCCGCGGCACCTCCGGCCGCCCGCGCCGAGGACGACGGGCGCAGCGGCCGCCCTGCCGAGGAGCTGGTCACCGCGGTCGTGGCCGACCTCACCGCCGCAGTGGGCGCGCAGCTGGCGGCGGCTCTGCCGCCGCCAGAGGCGCTCGCAGACGTCGACGGAGGCGCCGTCGGGGCGTGGCTCGTCTCGCTGCGCACCGGTGAGCCCGTCGGCCCCGAGGCCCCGGCGCGGGCCCTGGCGGAGCTGGCCGCCCGCACCGAGCGGTGGCGCGCCAGCGCCACCACGCAGCCCGCCGAGCTGCTGCTGCGCGTCGCCGAGCCCGAGGGTGAGGACGAGCCGTGGACCCTGCAGGTGCGCCTGCGCTCCCTGGACGACCCGAGCGCCGTCGCCACCGCGGCCGAGGTCCGCCGCGGCGTGAGCGGTGAGTGGGGGCAGGACTGGGACGGCGACCTCGACCCCTGGGCCTTCGCCGTCGCCGAGCTCGGCCGCGCCGCGGCCGTCCACCCGGGCCTGCTGGAGCTGGGGGCCTCACCCGACGACGACGCCGAGCTCACCGCCCAGCAGGTGGTGGACCTCGTCACCGACGGGGTGCCGGCGCTGGTGGAGGCCGGCTTCGCCGTCGCCCTGCCGGGGCGGTGGGTGCGCCCGCAGGTGGGGCTGTCCGTGCGGGCCCGCCGCCCCGGGGAGGGCCCCGCGCCGCAGGGCACCTCCGACGTCCCCGCCGCGGTCGGCGCCCCGGGGAGCCTGGCGAAGACCGACCTCGTGGAGGTCGACTGGAAGGTCGTCCTCGGGGACGTCGAGCTCGACGAGGCCGAGCTGGCGGTGCTCGCCGCCCAGCGGGCCCCCCTGGTGCAGCTGCGCGGGAGGTGGGTGCAGGTCGACGCCGAGGCGATCGCCAGGTCGCTGCGCTTCCTGCGCAAGACGGCGCACCAGGAGGCCGCGCAGGGGTCTGCCACCCCGCTGGCGGTGCTGCTCGGGCAGCTCGCGTCCGGGTCGCTGCCGGCGCCGCTGGTGTCCCTGGAGGGTGAGGGGCCCCTCAGCGCCCTGCTCGCCGGCGGCGGGGAGCAGACGCTGCAGCCCGTCCCCACGCCCTCCGGGCTCAACGCGCAGCTGAGGCCCTACCAGGAGCGGGGCCTGGCGTGGATGGCGTTCCTCGACGCCCACGGGCTGGGCGGCGTGCTCGCCGACGACATGGGGCTGGGCAAGACGGTGCAGCTGCTGGCGCTGCTGCTGTCCGAGCGGGAGCGAGCTGCCACCGACGGCACCGCCGGGGGGCGGCCAGCGCCGACGCTGCTGGTCTGCCCGATGTCGGTGGTGGGGAACTGGGAGCGCGAGGCGGCCCGGTTCGCACCCGACCTGCTGGTGCACACCCACCACGGCCCGGACCGGCTGCGCGGTGAGGCCCTGCTGGAGGCAGCAGCGCGGACGGACCTCGTGCTCACCACCTACCCGCTGGTCGCGCGAGACGCCGACGACCTCGCCGCCGTCGCCTGGCGTCGCGTGGCGCTCGACGAGGCGCAGCACGTGAAGAACCTCGGCACGCGCGCCGCCCGCGCCGTCCGCCAGGTGGCGGGCCCACCGTTCCCCACCGGCGCCGACGGTTCAGCAGGGCGCACCCAGAAGATCGCCCTCACGGGCACCCCGGTGGAGAACCGCCTCGCCGAGCTGCACGCCGTCGTCGACTTCACCAACCCCGGCGTGCTCGGCAGCGCCACCCGCTTCCGCGAGCGCTTCAGCGTGCCCGTGGAGCGCCACGGCGACGAGCGGGCCACCGCGCTGCTCACCACGCTGACCCGGCCGCTGGTGCTGCGGCGCACCAAGACCGACCCCGGCGTGGCCCCGGACCTGCCCGCCAAGCTCGAGCTGGTGGTGCGCGCCAACCTCACCACCGAGCAGGCGGCCCTCTACAAGGCCGTCGTCGACGAGATGCTCGCCAAGATCAGGGAGGCGGAGCAGCAGAAGAACAAGGAGCAGCGCCGCGGCCTGGTGCTGGCCACGCTGACCCGCCTCAAGCAGGTCTGCAACCACCCCGCCCAGCTCCTGGCCGACGGCTCCCCGTTCCTGCGCCGCGGACAGCACCGCTCCGGCAAGCTCGCCCTGGTCGACGACGTGCTCGACACCGTCGTCGCCGACGGCGAGAAGGCGCTGCTGTTCACGCAGTACCGCGAGCTGGGCGCGCTGCTGGTGCCGCACCTCGAGCAGCGCTACGGGGTCGAGGTGCCCTACCTGCACGGCGGGGTGTCCAAGAAGGCCCGCGACGCCATGGTCCAGCGCTTCTCCGGCCGCCCTGAGGACCAGGGCGACGGCGACGGCGCGAGCCCGATCATGCTGCTGTCGCTGCGCGCCGGCGGGACGGGCCTGAACCTCGTGGCGGCCAACCACGTGGTGCACGTCGACAGGTGGTGGAACCCCGCTGTGGAGGCGCAGGCCACCGACCGGGCGTTCCGCATCGGGCAGACGAGGCAGGTGCAGGTGCGCAAGCTGGTCTGCGTGGGCACGGTCGAGGAGCGCGTCGACGAGCTGATGACCCGCAAGGCCGACCTCGCCTCCGCCGTCGTGAGGTCCACCGACGCCGCTGACGGCGGTGCGGGCTGGCTGACCGAGCTGTCGACGTCGGACCTGCACGACCTCGTGCGCCTCGGCGCCGAGGCGGTGGGGGAGTGACGGTGGGGAAGACGCCCTGGGACTCGAGCTGGCCGCCCGGCAGCAGGATCCCCGCCGACGGCATCAGGCCGCGCTCCAAGCGCGGCGCCTTCGCCACCACGTGGTGGGGGAGGCGGTTCACCGACGCCGTGGAGGAGGCCGCCGGGCCGGGCCGGCTCTCGCGGGGGCGGACCTACGCGCGCGCAGGGCAGGTGGTGCACCTCGACGTCGGCACGCCGGGCACCCGGACGGCGGGCCGCGTCCTGGCCACGGTGCAGGGGAGCCGCTCCAGGCCCTACGACGTGGTGCTGACCCTGGGCACCTGGGACGCCGAGACCCGCGGTGAGCTGGCCGACGCCCTCGCCGCCGACCCGTCGGTGCTCACCGCGGTGCTCGGCGGGACGCTGCCGGAGGCCTTCGAGCAGCTGTGCCTCGACGCCGGGCTGGTGCTGCTGCCGCGCTCGCTCTCCGACCTGCGCACCAGCTGCACCTGCCCCGACCTCGTCGAGCCGTGCAAGCACGCCGCCGCTGTGGTCTACCTCCTGGCCGAGCGCCTCGACGACGACCCCTTCACCGTGCTGCGCCTGCGCGGGGTGGACCGCGACGGGTTGCTGTCGCTGGTCGCCGAGCGGCGAGCCGCTCTGGACGGCGACGGCGGCACTGGCGAGGTCGGCGACGGAGGGGGCCGTGCTGCTCCCGCGCGCCGGGCGGCGGTCGGGGGGCCGCTGCCCGCGGACGCGTCCTTCTGGCGCGGTCGCCCGCTCCCGCCGCCGCCCGACCCGGCGGTGCCCCCGGGCGCGAGCGCCCTGGACGCCCTCGACGCCTCCTTCCTCGGACCCGCGGGTGACGCGGTGGTGGCCCGTCTGCGGCCCCTGCTGGACGCCGTGGCTGGTGGCGGTCGCTGAGCGGGTGCACCATGCCGCCGTGGCTGGCGATCACGACGTCACGACGGCGGGACAGCGGTACGCCCCGTGGCAGGGCACCTACCGCATCGACCCGTGGACCGCGGTGCGCCGGGACTCCCTGCGCCACCACGGGGTGCGGCTCCTGGGCCTCCACGCCCTGGCCGGCCTCGTGGTGCTGGTGGCGGTCAACTTCGTCGTCAGGCTGGTGGTCGCCCTCGTCCGGTGGGACCCGCTCGGGATGGTCGAGGTCCTGACCTCCCCGGCGAACGCCTTCCTCGTCTTCGGCGCCGTCTGGCTGGTCTGGCCGCCCGAGACGCGGGTGACCCCGGCGGAGCTGGCCGTGCGGTCGGAGCCGTGGCGCACGCGCACCGTCGCCTGGGGTGAGGTGGTGGAGATCCAGCCCCCGGGCCGCTTCGACGAGCACCCGGTGGCGCTGCTCAGCGGTGGTGCGCGACTCCCGCTCGTGGGGGTGCCGGCCGACGTCGCCGAGGCGGTGGCAGCGGTCACCCGCCCGAAGACCGAGCCCGCGCCGGTGCGCCGGACGTCACCGGCTGCGCGCCGACCCGAGCCGGGGGAGGACCTCGACGGCCCGTTCCACCGCGGCCCGGCGCGCCGCTGACGGTGCCCGCCGTGTCCGGTGCCCCCGACGGCTGGAGCCGCTACGCCCGCTGGGAGGGCACCTACCGGGTCCTCGACCGCACGGTCGAGTCGAGTCCACGGGCGAGGCGGGTGCTGCGGGCCTTGGTCGTGGTGTGGCTCGTCGTCGCGGTCCGGTGGGTCGTCCACCTCGTGAGCTCCGACGGCTGGGGCGGTCTGGCGGGGCCGGTGGCGTGGGCGCTCATCTACCTCGCGTGGGACGTCTTCAGCGGTCACCGACCGGTGGGGACCAGCCTCGGACCGGCGGGGCTGTCGGTGCGCGCCCACCCGTTCCGCCTGCGCACGGTCGCGTGGGAGGACGTCGTCGCGGTGGAGCCCGCCGGCCGCTTCGAGGACGCCCCCGCAGCCCTGCTCAGCGGTGGTGCGCGCCTCTCGCTCGTGGGGGTGCCGGCCGACGTCACCGAGGCGATGGCAGCGGTCACCCGCCCGAAGACCGAGCCCGAGCCGGTGCGCCGGACGTCACCGGCTGCGCGCCGACCCGAGCCGGGGGAGGACCTCGACGGCCCGTTCCACCGCGGCCCGGCGCGCCGCTGACGGTGCCCGCTGTGTGACGCCGGACGGGCAGAAGTCCCCGGCCAGCACCGGATCGGGCGTCCAGAACGACTTCTGCCCGTCGGGCGTCACGGCGTCAGCGCCGACAGCATTCCGCCCAGCATGCAGACGTCAGCCGGGGGGCCCGCGCAGCAGGGTCGGTGGACTCCTGCACGTCCGGCGGGACGCGTGAGGCCGGCTACAGCTGGGTCGCCAGCACCGCGGGAGAGGGGCGGGCGCTCGCAGGCAGCGAGCCGCTCGCCACCGCCGCGTCGAAGGCCAGCAGCAGCGACCCGACCACCGGTGGCACGTCCGTGTAGCGGATGGAGCTGTCGGCGACGGCGGGGTCGCGCTGCAGCAGCGCCGCTCGCACCTCGGCGGTCAGCCGCGGCGTCCGGGCGTGCAGCAGCCCTCCGCCCAGCACCACCGGCAGCTCGTGCAGCGGGTGGCCCAGCCGGGCGGCCGAGGCGGCGGCGAAGTCGGCCACCTCGCGCGCCAGGCGGCGCACCAGCTCCACCGCCACGGCGTCCCCGGCGTCGGCCGCGGCCAGCACCGCCCGGGCCAGGTGGCGCTCGGAACCGGCCGCCGCCTGCCCCCGGTGCAGCGCGAGCACCGCCTCGTGCGCGCTCGCCGTCCCGTACTGCCGCCGCACGGCGGCCGTCAGCGCCGTCGCCGGGCCCCGCCCGTCCTCCTCCCGGCAGGCGGCACCCAGCGCGGCCACGCCCAGGTCGGCGCCACCGCCCCAGTCGCCCGAGACCGGTCCCAGCGACAGGAAGCGCACCGTCTCCTCGCCGTCCAGCCCCACGGCGTTCGTCCCCGTGCCGGCGATGACGGCGATACCGCGAGCCCCCGCAGACCCGTCGGTGTCAGCGGCGGAGCGCAGCACGGCGAACAGGTCGTTCACCACCGACAGCACCCCGCCCTCGTCCGGGCCGACCACGAGCCCGCGCTCGCGGGCCACGGCCGCGAGGGCCTGCTCCTCGTCGGGCTGGTCCACGCCCGCCACGGCCAGCGCCGCCACCGCGTACCCGCTGGTCGGCGCTCCGGCAGCGGTCAGGGTCGCCTGGACCACGTCGAGGCAGCCGCGCTCGGTGAGCTCGTCGGGGGAGCCGCCCGGCCCGCGGCCGGAGAAGAGCACGCGCCCGCCGGCGTCGGCGACGGCGACTGCGGTCTTCGAGCCGCCGACGTCCACCCCGAGCAGCAGGCCGCTCAGCCCCGGGCTCACGAGCCGGCCCGGCGGGTGACGCCGGGCAGCAGCTGCTCGACGAGGTCCCACTGGCCCAGGAGCGGGTGCGCCAGCAGCGCGCGGCGCACGTCGTCGTCGTCCCTCGTGACGGCTGCGCGGCCGATGAGCTGCTCGTAGGCGGTGACGTGCTGCACCAGCCCGAGGGCCTCGGGGGCCAGCGGCGCCTGCGGCAGCGGCCGCACCGTCCCGCCGCCCGCCGAGCTGACCTCGCAGGGCACCTCCACGACGTCGTCCACCGACAGGCCGGCGACCACCGGCTGCACCCGTCCGTCCACCACGTGCGCGTTGCGGACGTCCACCACGTGGGTGCCGGGCCGGTCGCCCAGGAGGGAGGCGAGCAGGTCGACGGCGGCCTCGGAGTAGTACGCCCCGCCGCGGCCTTCCAGCGCCGCCGGCTTGGTGGCGAGCGAGGGGTCGGCGTAGGCGCGCAGCAGCTCGGCCTCGAGGTCGGCGACGACAGCGGCACGCGGCCGCTCGGTGCGCTGCTGGGCGACCACGCGGTCGTGCTCGTAGAAGTAGTGCAGGTAGTACGACGGGATGGTGCCGCTGAGCCGCACCAGCTCGGGCGGGAAGGGGTACTGGGCGACGACGTCGTCCAGGTGCTCGGTGAGGATGCGCGGCAGGACGTCCTCGCCGTCGAGGAGCACCCGCCGGGTCCACGACAGGTGGTTCAGCCCGGCGGGGTCGACGGCCACGCGGCGCAGCTGCTCGGGGTCGGTCACGGAGACGCCGAGCAGGCGCGCGGCCCAGCGCTGCACGCCGATGGCGTAGTTGCACAGGCCGACGGCGCGGTGCCCGTGGTCGAGCAGCGCGCGGGTGACGATGCCGACGGGGTTGGTGAAGTCGACGACCCACGCCCCGGGCGCGCTGCGCCGGCGCACCTCCTCGGCGATCTCCAGGACGACGGGCACCGTGCGCAGCGCCTTGGCCGCCCCGCCGGCGCCGGTGGTCTCCTGGCCGACGCAGTCGCACGAGCCGGGGAAGGTCTCGTCGCCCAGGCGGGCGGCCTGCCCGCCGACGCGCAGCTGCAGCAGCACGGCGTCGGCGCCGTCGAGCGCCCGGCCGCGGTCCGTGGTCAGCGTGGTGGTGACGTCCAGCCCCTGGGCGGCGAGCATCCGCTGCGCCAGGCCGCCGACCACCTCCAGGCGCGCACCGTCCACGTCGTAGAGCACGAGCTCGTCGACCTGCAGGTGCTCGCGCTGCGCGGCGAGGCCCGAGACGAGCTCGGGGGTGTACGTGGACCCGGCTCCGACGACGGTCACCTTCAACCCTGTCACGCGCCCAGCACACCACCCAGCCTTGCACCGTGCGTGACGGCCCCCCTAGCGTGGAGCGGTGCACTGCCCGTTCTGCCAGTTCGCGGACTCGCGCGTCGTCGACTCCCGGACCTCGGACGACGGCCAGTCGATCCGCCGGCGCCGCCAGTGCCCCAGCTGCGGGCGCCGCTTCTCGACGGCGGAGACCGCCAGCCTGACCGTGCTCAAGCGCTCCGGCGTCGCCGAGCCGTTCAGCCGCGACAAGGTGATCACCGGCGTGCGCAAGGCGTGCCAGGGGCGTCCCGTCACCGCCGACCAGCTGGCCCGGCTCGCGCAGCAGGTGGAGGAGTCGGTGCGCACCGCGGGGCGCGCCGAGGTGGACGCGCACGACGTCGGCGTGGCCGTGCTCGCCCCGCTGCGCGAGCTCGACGAGGTGGCCTACCTGCGCTACGCGTCGGTCTACCAGGCGTTCGACTCCCTGGAGGACTTCGAGGCCGCCATCGCGCTGCTGCGCGCCGAGCACGCGGTGCACGCGGTGTCCGACGAGCAGGCGCCCTCCCGGTGAGCTGGGACCGGCACTCCTACGGGGACCCCGACGCCGCCCACACGGTCGTGGAGCACGGCGACTTCGAGTGCCCGTTCTGCGCGGCGGCCGCGCCGGTGCTGAAGGCGCTGGTCGACTCCTCCGGCGGCGCCGTGCGACTGGTCTTCCGGCACTTCCCGCTGTTCACCAAGCACCCGTTCGCGCTGACCGCGGCGCTGGCCTCGGAGGCGGCGGCCGAGCAGGGGCGGTTCTGGGACCTGCACGAGCTGCTGTTCCGCCACCAGGCGGACCTGTCCGACCCGCAGCTGGCGGCCCTCGCCGAGCGCGCCGGCCTCGACGAGCCCGCCGCGGTGGTGGGGGAGCGCGTCCAGCGCTTCCGGCCCGCGGTGGAGGCCGACTACGCAGACGGCGGAGCGGCCGGTGTCAGGGGCACGCCGACGCTGTTCGTCGACGGCCGCCTGTACACCGGCCGCGTGGAGGAGGGCGCGCTGCGGCGCGAGCTGGGCCTGCCCCGCCGCTGAGCTAGCCCTGCTGGACGAGCGACCCGAAGAAGTCCCGCACGTCCCGCACGTAGGTGTCGGGCACCTCCAGCGGGGCGAAGTGCCCGCCGTCGTCGTGGACGCGGTACTGCTGGAGGTTGAAGTACGCCTCGGTGAAGGTGCGCGGCGGCTTGTAGATCTCCCCGGGGTAGATGCTCACCGCGGTGGGGGCGCCGACCACGGGGAACCTGTCGTGGGAGGGCTTCCACGGGTTGCCGCGGCACTCCCAGTAGTAGCGCGAGGACGTGCCGCCCGTGTTGGTGAGGAAGTACACCGCGGCCGTGGTGACGAGGTCCTCCTTGGGCCAGACCGCCTCGAAGCGCTCGGTGCCCTCGCCGCGCTCGGCCAGGCCCCAGAAGTAGCGCTTCTCGGTGATCCAGGCGAGCTGCCCTGCGGGGGAGTCGGCGAAGAGCGCGGCCAGCGTCTGCGGCTTGGTGAGCTGGATCTCGCCGTAGCCCGACTCGTGCTGGACGAACAGCTTCCCGCGCTCGAACCAGCCCTCCTCGCCCTCGCCGTACTCGCTGGCGGCGGGCAGGCCGAGCAGCGGGTCGTACTGCACCGACGCGGGGGCGTCGGGGTGCTCGGGCAGGTAGTGGCTCATCTGGGCGGGGAAGTGCGTGTAGACGCCGATGAGGTCGTCCTCGTACTTGTGGCCGTGCTGCTGGGCGACGAGCGCGCCCCAGTCACCGCCCGCCGTGGCGTACCGCTCGTACCCGAGGACCTCCTTCATGAGGGTGTTCTCGAGGTCGGCGGTGCGCCACCAGTTCCAGCCGGTGTCCGTCAGCGGCGAGGAGAAGCCGTACCCGGGCAGGGAGATGAGGACGACGTCGAAGCTGAGGGAGTCGTCCAGCCCGTGCGCTGCCGGGTCGGTCAGCGGACCGATGACCTTGCGGACGTCCCAGAAGGTCCAGGGCCAGCCGTGGTGCAGCAGCAGCGGCACCGACGGGTTCTTCCCCCTGCCCTTGACGTGCACGAAGTGCAGCGGCACGCCCATGAGGTCGACCTTGAACTGCGGCAGCTGGTTCATGCGGCGCTCGACGTCGCGCCAGTCGTACTCGTCCAGCCAGTACCGCACCAGCTCGCGGTGGTAGGAGGTGTTGTAGCCGTAGCGCCAGTCGTCGTTGCCGAAGTCCTGGGGGAAGCGGGTGCGCTCGAGGCGCTCGCGCAGGTCGGCGAGGTCGGCGTCGGGGATGTGGACCTGGAAGGGCTGCACGTCGTACCCCACGGTCAGGCCTCCTTCTTGTCGTCGGCGAGCCGGGTCACGACCTCGCGGACCAGCGGCCACACCTTGGCCACCGACGTGTGCTTCACGGCTTCGTTGGGGGAGTGCAGGTCGCGCAGCTCGGTGCCGATGGAGATGACGTCCAGGCCCGGCACGGCGCGGCTGAACATGCCCAGCTCGAGGCTGCACTGGCTGACGTGCACGTCGGGCTCTGAGCCGATGACGTCGGTGTACGCGGCGCGCGCGGTCGCCAGCAGCGGGGAGTCGGGGCGGTAGGGGAACTCCGGCGCGTCCAGCCCGTACTCCTGGACGGTCACGCCGCCGCCGGCGAGCGACGCCAGGTTGCGCACCCGGTCCAGCACCTCGTGCTTGCGGGAGGTCAGCGCCGAGGTGATCGTCGACATCAGCCGCGCACCGTCGTCCGTGGTGCGGATGGTCCCGAGGTTGTTGGAGGTCTCCACCACGCCGGGCACGTCGAGGTTCCAGCTGATGACACCGTTGGGCACCAGCGTCGTCAGGCGCGCCAGGCGCTCGCCGGCGGCCTTCGAGAAGACCTGTCCGGGCACCGCACCGGCGTCGGCGAGCTCGAGCCGCAGCTTCGGCTCGGCGGTCGCGTACTCGCGCTGGAACGTGGCCTGGAGGTCGGAGACGGCCTCGCGGACGGCCTTCTCGTCCTCGGGACGCAGTGCGAGCACCACGTCGGCGTCGGCGGGGATGGCGTTGTTCTGCGCACCGCCGTGGGGGGAGGCGAGGCGGACGTCGGCGACCTCACCGAGCGCCACCAGGGCCCGGGCCAGCAGCAGCACGGCGTTGGCGCGCTCGAGGTGGATGTCGAACTCGCAGTGCCCGCCCATGAGGCCGCGCACCAGCAGGCGGAGAGCGCTCGTGTGCGAGGCGGGGACGGTCTCGAGCTCACCGGGCACGTCCACCGTGAAGGTCACGTCGCCGGAGCAGCCGGCGAGGATCTCGGTGTCGGTGATCCAGTTGAAGTCGATCATCCGAGAGCCGGTGAGGCGGGACGTGTCGAACTTCGAGGAGCCGACCTTGCCCTTCTCCTCCATGGCGGTGAGCACCACCTCCAGCGGCGGGTGCGGCAGCTCGGTGGAGTCGAGCAGGGCGAGGATGTAGGAGACCCCGATGCCGTTGTCGGCGCCGAGGGAGGTGCCGTCGGCGGTGATCTCGTCGCCCACCACCTTGATGGTGATCGGGTCGTTGACGAAGTCGATCTCCACGCCCTCGGCCTTCTCGCAGACCATGTCGAGGTGGCCGTGCAGCACCAGCGGGACGGCGTCCTCGCCGCCGTGCTGGCCGGGCTTGCGCACGAAGACGTTGTGCACCTCGTCGGAGGACGCCTCCAGGCCGCGCTCGCGGGCGAAGCCGACCACCCAGGCGGCGACGCGCTCCTCGTTGGTGGAGCCGCGGGGGATGGTGGTGAGGGTCTCGAAGAAGCGCAGGACCTCCTGCGGCTCCAGCTGGTCGAGCACGGTCATCGTGGCTCTCTTCCCTTCCTGGTGTTCTCAGCGCTGAGGGTGGTCGAGGTGGCGCGTCGTCACTTGACGACGGCGCCCTTGGCGCGGCTGGCGGTGAGGGCGACCGCCGCGATGACGACGGCTCCGTAGACGAGGCTGCGGGCCTGCGGCGTGACGCCGAGGGCGGTGGCGGCGATGGGCACGAGCGCCACCGTGAGGGCGCCGAAGACCACGCCGACGGGGTTGGTGCGGCCGCCGGTGATGGCGACGCCGCCGATGAGGGCGGCGGCGATGCCGGGGAGCAGCAGGTCGCTGCCGAGGCCGAAGGAGCTGGCGGCGCCGGCCTGGCTGATGATGCAGATGCCCGCGGCACCGGCCATGAGGCCGGAGAAGCTGAAGGCGGCCACCTTGAGCCAGCGGGTGCGCAGGCCGGAGAAGACGGCGGCGGTCTCGTTGAGCCCGACGGCGGTGAGGGCCTGGCCCAGCGACGTCCGGCGCAGGACGAGCCAGAACAGCACCGCCACGACCACGGCGAACCAGAACGCCACCGGCAGGCCGGCGAAGGCCTGGATGAACAGCCAGCTCACCACCTCGCCGTTGGACGAGGCGTAGACGGTGGTGTTGTCGGAGACCACCAGCGATGCGGCCTGCAGCACGCCCAGCGTGCCGAGGGTCAGGGCGAAGGAGGGCACCTGCGTGAAGGCCACGAGCAGGCCGTTGACCGCACCGATGAGCGCCATGACCACGAGCGTCAGCACGGGCGCGGCCACGGCCGTGGGGCCCAGCAGCTTGGCCAGCACCATCGCGCCCAGCACCGCCGAGGCCGCGTTCGACAGGTCGATCGAGCCGACGTGCAGCACCGCGGCCTGGCCGAGCGCCACCAGGAGGATGGCGGTGGCCTGCGTGGTGAGGTTGATCGGCCCGACGCCGGACAGGATGGCCGGCTGCAGGGCGGCCGTGATGCCGAAGAGGACGACGAAGACGGCCGCCGGGCCGAGCGTCTGCCACAGGCCGGGCGGCAGGCCCCGCCTGACCTCGGGGGGTGCCTCGGCAGCGGCGGCGGGTGGCTGGGGAGCGGACGTGGACACCTGTGTCGACACGGTCACACCATCTTCTCGAGCAGGTCCAGGGCGGTCGGGGTCTCGACGGAGGTGTCGAAGCGGGCGGTGACCTCGCCGTCACGCATGACGATGATCTCGTCCCCCAGCTCCAGGGCCTCCTCGAGGGTGTCGGGCAGCAGCACCACGGCGGCGCCCCGCGCGCACGCGGCGCGGATCTGGGCGTTGACCGTCTCGCTGGCGCCCGGGTCGAGCCCGCGCAGCGGGTGGTCGAGCACCAGCACCTTGAGGTCTGGCGACGTCAGCCACTTGGCCAGCACCACCTTCTGCTGGTTGCCGCCGGAGAACCGCTCCAGCGCCAGCTCGGGCTGGCGGGGCCGCACGTCGAGGTTCTCGAACCAGGTCTCGGCGATCTTCTTCCGCGCCTTCGGCCTGAGCAGCGGCCCGGAGCGGGACGCGCCGGGGTGGGTGAGCACGAGGTTCTCGGCGGCCGTGAGCCCGCCGACCATGCCCTCGACCCGGCGCTCGGAGGGGATGTAGGCCACCCCGGCGCGCACGGCCGAGGCGACGCCCCACGAGCCGACGTCCTTGCCGGCCACCCGCAGGGTCCCGGTGCTGAAGGGCTCGGCGCCGAACACGGCCCGGACCACCTCCTCGCGCCCGGAGCCGTTGGTGCCGACGACGGCGGTGATGCTCCCGGCGGGCACGGAGAAGCTGACGTCGCGGAAGGCGTGACCGCGGGTCAGCCCCTCCACCTGGAGCACGGGCGCGGCCGCGGTCTCGCGGGCGCGCCGCTCGTGCGGCGCCCGGCGGGACTCGCGGCCCACCATGAGGCGGAACAGCTCGTCCTCGGTGACCTCCGAGGTCCTCCGGTCTCCGACGACCTCGCCGTGGCGCATGACGACCACGCGGTCGCAGATGCGCATGACCTCGTCGAGGCGGTGGGAGACGAAGACGACCGACCCGATGTCGCGCAGCGAGCGGATCTCACGCTCCAGCACGGCGGTCTCGTCGCGCTCCAGCAGGGAGGTCGGCTCGTCGAGGATGAGCACCGGCGAGGCGTGCGCGCCGGTGTCGACCTGCAGCGCGCGGGCGATCTCCACCATCTGCCGGTCGACGAAGGACAGGTCGCCCACGGTGGTGCGCGGGTCGATGTCGACCCCGATGCGGGCGAGCACCTCCTTGGCCACGCGGTTGAGCTGGCCCCACCGGTAGACGCCGAAGCGGGTGGCGGCCTTGGCGCGCGAGCCCGACGTCATGGCGATGTTCTCCGCCACCGACAGGTTGGTGAGCAGCGACTGCTCCTGGTGGACGATGCCCACGCCGGCGCGGGCGGCGTCCTCGGGGGAGCGCAGGCGGACCTGCTTCCCGTTGACCTCCAGGGTGCCGCTGTCGGGCTCGTGGACGCCCGAGAGCACCTTGAGCAGGGTCGACTTGCCGGCGCCGTTCTCGCCGATGAGGCCGAGCACCTCCCCGCGGCCGAGGCTGAGGGTGACGCCCTTGAGCGCGTGGACGGGCCCGAAGCTCTTGGTGACCCCCTTGAGCGCGAGCGCCGGTGCGGCCTGGACCGACACGCCGGGCTGGGACGACGGGGGAGTGGGGGCGGACACGCGGACGACCTCCGGGGCGCTCATCACTTCACCACCCTCAGGCGGCTCCGGTGCGGCCACGCGGCGGCGACGATCGCCCCGATGAGCACGGCGCCGGACACGGCGGACTGGATGCTGGGGCTGACCCCCGAGAGGATCAGGCCGTTGTTGAGGACGGTGAGCAGCAGCACGCCCAGCGCCGTGCGGGCCACGCCGCCGCGGCCCCCGCCGAGCGAGGTGCCGCCGATGACGACCGCCGCGATGGTGAGGAACAGCGTCCCGGCGCCGAGGGTCACGGAGCCGGCCCCCAGCTGGAGGGAGGCCAGGACGCCGGCCAGGGCGCTGCAGCCACCGGCGATCATGAAGACCGCGATCTTCGTGCGCGCGGAGCGGACCCCGTTGTCGCGGGCGATGCGCTCGTCGGCACCGAGGGCGTAGGCCGAGCGGCCGAGCCGGGTGTACCTGCCGACCAGCAGCCCCAGCACCAGCACCGCCAGCGCGAGCCAGAAGGAGTGCGGCAGGCCCAGGAGCTGGCGGCTGGCCCAGTTGGCGGTGGAGGGGTCGGTGAAGTTCGGAATGCCGTCGGTGCCGTACAGCAGCGTCGCCACGCCGAGCCCGATGTACCAGACGCCGAGCGAAGCGATGAAGGTCGGCACCCGCAGGCGGGTGTGGATGAGCGCGGTGAGCAGGCCGATCACCAGGCCCACGGCGAGCGCCGCGACGAGGGCGAGCGCACCGTGCGACTCCCCGCCGCGGCTGTTGGCGCTCAGCAGCACGAACGTCATGCCGGCCGCCCCCATGACACCCTCGACCGAGAGGTCGATGCTGCCCATGAGGATCACCAGGGTGGCGCCGACACCGACGATGAGCGGCAGGGCCGCCTGGTCGAGGACTGTGCGCAGGTTGGTGGCCGTGGCGAAGGTGCCGGGGTTCAGCAGCGTGAACACCACGAGCAGGACGAGCAGGGCGAGGACCTCGCCGGAGCTGCGCAGCCAGCCGTGGCCCTGCCGCGCGCGGTCCGCGCGCGGCAGGGGCTGGCGGCCCGGGCTCCGAGGAGCCGTCAGGACGTCGGTCACGGTGGTCAGCCGGTCACTCGGAGGGCATCTTCACCGGGCCGGCGCCGACGACCGGCACGGGCTCGGCGTCGAACGGTCCGGAGGCGATGAGGTCCTTGACCCAGCCGTCCACGTCGGCGTCGTACTTGGTGTAGTCGGCGAGGTTCGACGGGGTCACGCAGCCGATCTTGAAGATGCCCTGGCGCTGCTCGGGAGTCATCTTCGCCACGTCGAGCTTGCCGGTGGCGGCCTCGTAGGCGGTGAGCAGGCCGATCGCCGAGGCCATGTAGCCGCGGTGGAAGGTCTCGGCGGTGATGGTGCTGCCGGGCTTCTGCATCAGCTCGATGGTGGGCGGGTAGAGGCCCTCGCCGGCGAACTTCACGGAGGAGGTGGTGCCGGCGTTGTCGAAGGCCTGGATGGCGCCGAGCATCATCGCGTCGTCAGCGGTCCAGACGCCGTTGATCTGGTCGCCGTACTTGGCGATCATGCCCTGGGCCTCCTTGAAGCCCACCTGCTGGTCCCAGTTGGCCGGGCGCTCCTCGAGGATCTTGATGTCGGGGTAGGCCTTGAGGGCCTCCTTGAGGCCGGCCACGCGCTGCTGGCTGATGGTGGAGTCGAGCACGCCGGGGAAGACGACGATGTTGCCCTTGCCGCCCATCGACTCGGCGAGGTTCTTGCCGGTGCACTCGCCGGCGTCCACGCCGGAGTGCAGCTGGAAGGCCACGAAGTTGTCGCCGACCTGCTCGGGGGTGAAGTCGTCGGGCTTGTTCCACCAGATGACGCCGTAGCCGCCGGCCTGCTTCACCGAGTTGATGATCGGCACGGCGTCGGCGCTGGCGACCGTGTTGGAGACCAGGGCGACCTTCTTGCCCTCGGCGAGGATCGCCTGGATCTGGGAGATCTCCTGCTGCGAGGAGCCGCCGGAGTCGACGACCTTGAGCGGCACGCCGAGCTGCTTGGACAGCGACTTCGCGCCCTCGATCATCGAGGCCATGTAGGGGTTGGTCGTGTTGATGACCGACAAGACCAGCACCAGGTCGTCCTTGGCCACGGTCTGCTGCCCGCCACCGCTGGCGGCCTGCGTGGTGGTGCCGCAGCCGGCGGTGAGCAGGGCGAGGGAGGACAGGCCGGCGGCGACGGCGAGGCGCCAGCGGGAGGTCGAGCGCATGCGGGATCAGCTCCTCATCGAGCGGTTGTCGAGCGGTTGTCGAGCAGGGGGCGTGCTTCAGCGTCGAAGTGCGCGTCGGTGGTCGCTCCTGGCCCCCATCGCCGGAGGCATATCCATTCAGGGTGCGAATCGACTTGCAGGGGAGTCTCGTGCGGCGGTGACGCACCTGTCAAGAGGTGCGTCGAGGCGCGCGTGCGACGCCGCGCCGGAGTCTCAGATCGAGACGCCCGGCGGCCGGTGCGGGCTACCGCCGGGGCGCTGAGGCGGCGAGGAGCTGGGCGGTCTCGGTGTCGGTCACGAGCACGTTGACCCATCCGCCCACGAGGGCGGCGCGGATGGCGGGGGCCTTGCCCGCACCGCCGGCCACGCCCACGCGTCGGGGCGTGCGGCGCAGCTGCTCGGCCGTCGCGCCGATGACCAGGTCGTCCAGGGGGGTCTGCAGCAGCTGGCCCTCGGCGTCCAGGAAGTGCAGGCAGACCTGGCCCACGGCGCCCAGGCTGCGGGCGAGCGCGAACTGCTCGGCGCTGAAGAAGTTGTCGCCGCCCAGCGGGGGTGCGACGTCGGCGGGGCCGGTGCCGACCAGGACGACGTCCATGGCGTCCATCGCCGCCAGGGTGGTGCGCGCGTGCCCGTCCTGGCCCAGCAGCACCTCGCGCAGGTGCGGGTCGGAGACCACGCCGGGTGCCCGCAGGTACAGCGGCTCGGCACCCAGGAGCTGGGCGAGCCGCTCGGTGCTCTGCGCCGCGGCGTGCTGGAGGGTGGGGGCGCCCAGGTCTCCGAGGGTCTCGACCACCACGTCCGCGGACGAGGTCTGCGGGACCATCGCGTCGACGCAGTGCCGCAGCGTGCGGCTCCACGAGGTGTACCCCAGGGTGCCCCCGCGCAGCGGGCTCCCGGCGAAGACGGCCGCGGCGGCCTGGCCCAGGTCGCGGACCAGCTCCTCCTCGTCGTCCGCGACGACGTCGACGACGTGCACCTCGGCGAGGTCGTAGCCGACCTCGAGCGCGTCCTCGAGGTCGCTGTGCAGGCCCGGAGGGACCACCACCACGGTGCGGACCACGCCGGCCTCCTCGGCCTGGCTGAGCAGGCGGGAGACCCGCGACTGCGACAGGTTCAGCCGGGCCGCGATCTCCGCCTGGCGCAGGCCGCGCACGTGGTAGAGCCGCGCGACCTTGGTGACGAGGCGCTGCTGGCTGGGGTCCACGGCGGCCAACCCTAGGCGCCCCCGCTCTTGACAGCGCCGGGGTTCCCTCCCAGACTCCTGGTGAATCGTCATCCGGTAAGTGAATATTCATTCGCAGCCCCGACGGAGGGGCACGCAGGCGACGGTGCCGCGCTGGTGCGGCGCCCGACGACGAAGGAGACGTCCCGTGGTGCGATCAGGTGCCCGCAAGCGCAAGGCCCTCGTGGTGCTCGCCCCCCTCGCCGCCCTCGCCGTGGCGACGCTCAGCGCCTGCGGCGGCGCCTCCGCCGGCGCCGAGGGTGGTGGCAGCGCCACCAAGACGATCGGCGTCTCGGTGGCCGACCAGAAGTCGCTCTTCTACGTGGCGGCCGTGCAGGGCATGCAGGCCGAGGCCAAGGCCAAGGGCTACGAGCTCAAGGTCACCAGCGCCAACAACAACTCCACCCAGCAGGTCAGCCAGGTCAACGACCTGCTCACGCAGAACGTCGGCGCCCTGATCTTCATCTCGCAGGACTCCACGGCCGCCAGCGCCGGCGTGCGGGCCGCCAACCAGGCCGACGTCCCGCTCATCGCGGTGGACCAGAAGCCGGAGTCGGGCGACGGCGAGCTCGCCACCTACATCGCCACCGACTCGGTCAAGGCCGCCAAGCAGCTGTGCGAGTGGATGTTCCAGCAGATGGGCGGTTCGGGGAACATCGCCATCCTCCACGGCGTGCTGGGCTCCACCGCCGAGATCCAGCGCACCCAGGGCTGCCAGGAGGCGCTGAAGGAGAACCCGAACATCAAGGTGGTGGCCGAGCAGACCGCCAACTGGGACGAGACGCAGGCCTTCCAGGCCACGCAGAACATCCTCACCGCCAACCCTGACCTCAAGGCCGTCTTCGGCGAGTCCGACGCGATGGGCCTGGGCGCCGCCAAGGCCGCCAAGCAGGCCGGGCGCACCGACCTCATCTCCGTGGGCATCGACGGCTTCCCGACGATGTTCGACGGCATCTCCCAGGGCCTGACCCAGGCGACCATGGCGCAGCAGCCCTACAAGATGGGCCAGATCGCCGTCGACAACGCCATCGCCTACATCGAGGGCAAGGGCGACTCGGTGCCGAAGGAGCAGTACCAGGACACCGTGCTCATCACCAAGGACAACGTGGCGTCCGAGGACGTCACGACGTTCTACGGCCCGAACGCGAAGTCGCAGGGCTGACGTGGCGGCCTCGACGACGACGAGGACGTCCATGACCGCCGCCAGCGCTGCCTCGGACCGGCTCGAGGTCGTCGGGGCCGGCAGCTCGTCAGGCAGCTCGACAGGGCTGGTCTGCACCGGCCTGGTCAAGGAGTACGCCGGCGTCCGCGTGCTCAAGGGGGTCGACATCACCGTCGCCCCGGCCTCGGTGCTCGGCTTCATCGGAGAGAACGGCGCCGGGAAGTCGACCACCAGCTCGATCATCACCGGCGTCGTGAAGCCCGATGGCGGCTCGATGACGATCGACGGCGTCCCCTACGCCCCGTCCGGCCCCGCGGCGGCCCTGGAGCAGGGCGTGGCGCTCATCCACCAGGAGATCCGGCTGCTGTCGGAGCTGTCGGTGGCCGAGAACATCTTCCTGGGCCGCCTGCCCCTGGCCGGCGGGCGCCTGGCCCGCGGCCGCATGGAGTCCGAGGCCCGTGAGGCGCTCCAGGCGCTCGGGGTGGACCTCGACCCGCGCCGCCAGGTCCGCGGCCTGCCCATCGCGGTGCAGCAGGAGATCGAGATCGCCAAGGCGATCTCCCGCCGGCCCAAGTACGTCATCTTCGACGAGCCGTCGGCCTCCCTCGGCGAGAGCGAGACCGAGCGCGTGCTGGAGCAGATCGGCGTCCTGCGCGACGCCGGCGCCGGCGTCGTCTACATCTCCCACCGCCTCGAGGAGGTGCGGCGCACCGCCGACCAGGTGCTGTGCCTGCGCGACGGCCAGCGCGTGGCGTTCTGGGACACCGGCGACGTGCCCCAGCGAGAGCTGGTCAACGCCATGGTGGGCCGCGAGTTCACCTACCAGCACTCCGCCCCCGCCCCCGCCACCGACCGCGAGGTGCTGCGCGTGCGCGGCCTCGGCCGCCGCGGCGCCTTCGAGGGCGTCGACCTCGACGTGCGCGCCGGGGAGGTGCTCGGCCTCGCCGGGCTCGTCGGCGCCGGGCGGACCGAGGTGGTCCGCGCCGTCTGCGGCGTCGACAGGCCGGACTGCGGCACCGTCGTCGTCGACGGGAAGGAGCTGCGGCGCGGCGACGCCCGCGCCGCCATCCGCGCCGGCGTGGTCATGGTCCCCGAGGACCGCAAGGGCCAGGGCCTGAACCTCGACAGGACCGCGGCGGAGAACATCACGCTGCCGTGGGAGGCCTCGCTGGCCAAGGGCGGCGTCGTGTCTAAAAAGGTGGTCAAGGAGACCGCCGACAAGCTCAGCAAGGACCTCGACATCCGCGGCCGGCTGCACCTGCCCGTCGCCTCCATGTCGGGCGGCAACCAGCAGAAGGTGCTGCTCGGCAAGTGGCTGGTGAAGACGCCGCGGGTCTTCATCATCGACGAGCCCACGCGCGGCGTGGACGTCGGCGCCAAGATGGCGATCTACGAGATCATCCGCGGCCTGGCCGCCCAGGGCGTCGCCGTCGTCGTCGTCTCCTCCGAGCTGGAGGAGGTCCTGGGCCTGGCCCACCGCGTCATGGTCATGGGCGGCGGGCGCAGCCGCGGGGTGCTGACCCGCGAGGAGGCCACCCCGCAGGCCGTCATGGAGCTCGCCGTGCTCGGCACGGCCTCCGAGGGGTCCACCGGCTCCCTCACCACCTCCACCAGCGAGAAGACCACCCCGAAGACCACGGAAGGCCAGGACCGATGAGCGCTCCCGCTCCTGCACGACCGAACGCGGCGCCCCCGGCGCCGGCCAGCCCGAGCGCCAGGGACCGCGCGCTCGCCGTGTTCAGGTCCCTGCCCGGCCCCCTCGTGGGCCTGGTGGTGATCGTCATCGTGATGTCGGTCCTGTCGCCGTACTTCCTCACCTCGCGCAACCTGCTCAACATCGTCAGCGCGGTGTCGGCGATCGGCATCATGGCGGTGGGCGCGGCCCTGGTGATCATCATCGGCGGCATCGACCTGTCCGTCGGGTCGGTCCTGGCCATCACCGCCATGTTCAGCGCGTGGCTCTTCAAGGGCCACGGGATGCCCTTCGGCGCGGCGCTGGTGTGCGCGCTGCTGCTGGGCGCGGCGATCGGCCTGGTCAACGGCCTGCTGGCCACGAAGGGCAGGGTCCAGCCGTTCGTGGCGACGCTCGCCACGATGTCGGCGGCCGCCGGGCTCGCGCTCTACATCACGGACGGCAACCCCATCACCAGCTTCCCGAGCTGGTTCCTCGCCCTCACCGAGAACGTCCCCGGCACGCAGATCCCCGTCCAGGGCCTGATCATGGTGGCGGTCTACCTGGGGGCGGCGTTCTGGCTGCGCTACCGGCCCGACGGCCGCGCGCTGTACGCCATCGGCGGCAACGAGGAGGTCGCGCGCCTGTCCGGGCTGCGCGTCACCTCGCTGAAGATCCGCGTGTACGTCATCGCCGGCGTGCTCGCCGCGATCGCCGGCATGCTCACCACCTCCCGGCTCGACTCCGCTCAGCCCAGCGCCGGTTCGACCGACCTGCTCAACGTCATCGCCGTGGTGGTCATCGGCGGTGCCAGCCTGGCCGGAGGCTCCGGCACCATGCTGGGCACCTTCGTGGGCCTGCTCATCATCGGCACCCTCAACAACGGCATGTCGCTGCTCAACGTCTCGCCCAACCTGCAGCCGGTCGTCATCGGCGTGGTCATCATCGCCGCGGTCATGAGCGACCGCGGCGGCCGGGCTCGCCTGAGGGGCGGTCACTGACCATGAGCACCAGCACCTCCTCCCTGCTGGACCTGGCCGACCCCACCGACGTCGACGCCCTGCGCGAGGCCCTCGCCTCCCAGGACCCGCAGCGCCTCCTCACCCCGCTGGGCCTGCGCCGCCTCGTGGTGGCCGCCGACGCGTCGCAGCACGTGGTCCCCGAGCTCACGGACCTGCTCGCCGCCCGTGGCGCGCAGCTCGCCGGCGCCCGCCTGGTGCTCCTCGTGGACGACGTCGCCATCGCCCGCGCCGGCCGCGACCTCAAGGACGACGTCGAGGCCGCCCTGCGGGCAGCGGTCAGCGCGGGCGGCGGGGCGGTGACCCGCTACGTGGTGCGTGACGAGCACGGCGAGCACGCCGTGGGCCCGCTGCACGCCGACGAGACCGCGCTGAGCGCCGCTGCGCGGGCGGTGGCCGGCGCCGACGCCGTCGTCTCCGTGGGCGGCGGCACCATCACCGACATCGGCAAGGTGGCCACCTCCCGCACCGGGAACCCGCCCCTGGTGGTCGTGCAGACCGCCGCCTCGGTGGACGGCTTCACCGACGACGTCTCCGTGGTGCTGGCCTCGGGCGTCAAGAAGACCATCCCCTCGCGCTGGCCCGATGTGGTGCTCGGTGACCTCGAGGCCATCGCGGGCGCACCGCCGCAGATGGCGGCCGCCGGCTACGGCGAGCTGCTGTCGATGTTCACCGCCCCCGCCGACTGGTACCTGGCGGCGCTGACCGGTCTCGACGAGACCTTCCACCGCGCGCCCGTCGACCTGCTCGCCGTGGTGGGACGCGGCCTGGCCGACTGGTCGCCGGGCGTGGTCCGCGGCGAGCCGGAGGCCTTCGAGGCCCTCACCCGCGCCCTCGACGTGCGCGGCATCGCCACGGGCGTCTCCGGCGGCACCGCGGTGCTGTCCGGCGTGGAGCACCTCGTCTCCCACGTCCTGGACATGCACCACGGCGCGAAGGGGCAGCCCATCGGGCTGCACGGCGCGCAGGTGGGCGTGGCCTCCGTGGTCGCTGCCGCCGCGTGGGAGCTGCTCTTCGACCGGCTCGCCGGGGGCGGTGCCGCGCAGGCGGCGCAGCGCATCGCCAGCGGTGCCGGCATCGACCCCGACGGCGCGCTGCAGCGATGCCGGGACGCCTTCGGGCACCTCGACGCCGACGGCGCGCTGGCCGCCGAGTGCGGCCGCCGGTACGAGCTGAAGCTGGCCGAGCTGGCCGTGCGCCGCCAGCGCCTGGCCGCCGTGCTGGAGCGCTGGGACGAGCACGCCGCCGTCCTGAGGTCCCTGGTGCGGCCCTCGGCGGAGCTGCGCGACGGCCTGCGCGCCGCGGGCGTGACCGCCACCTTCTCCGACCTCGTGCCGTCGGTGGACGCCGACCTCGCCCGCTGGGCGGTGGCCAGCTGCCACCTCATGCGAGAGCGCCTCGTCGTCGTCGACCTCCTCGACGCGCTCGGCTGGTGGACGCCCGTCGAGGTGGCGCACTGCCTGGCCGCCCTCGAGCCGCAGGGAGCCGTGCTGTGATCCGCGACCTCGTCATCGGCGTCGACTGCTCCACGACGGCCACCAAGGCCGTGGTGTGGGACGCCACCGGCCGCTCGCGCGCCGTCGGGCGCGCGGCGTTCGCCACCTCCACGCCGCACCCGGGCTGGGGGGAGCAGAACCCCGAGGACTGGTGGAGCACGTTCTGCGAGGCGGTGCGCCGCGCGGTGCAGGCCGTCGACGGGCGCCGGGTGGGCGCCATCGCCATCACCCACCAGCGCGAGAGCTTCGCGTGCACCACCTCCGACGGGCGCCCGCTGCGACCGGCGATGCTGTGGCTGGACACGCGGGCGACCGCCGAGGTCGCCGAGTTCGGCACGCGCGACGTGCACGAGCGCACCGGCAAGCCGCCGAACCCCACGCCCGCCTGGTACAAGCTGCTGTGGCTGGCGCGCCACGAGTCGTCCACGCTGCGGCGCACGGAGAAGGTCGTCGACGTGGGGGCGTACCTCACCCACCGGCTCACCGGTCGCTGGGTCACGTCGTGGGCCAGCGCCGACCCGCTCGGCGTGGTGGACCTGCGCAGCTTCGACTACGACGACGAGCTGCTCGCCGCCGCCCAGCTCACGCGGGGGCACCTGCCCGAGCTCGCGGCGCCGGGGTCGGTGGTGGGCGAGGTCACCGGCGCCGTGGCCGACGCCCTCGGCCTGCCGCACGGGCTGCCGGTGGTGGCCGGTGCCGGTGACGGGCAGGCCGCGGGGCTGGGCCTGGGCGTCACCGCGCCCGGGGAGAGCTACCTCAACCTCGGCTCGGGGATCATCTCCGGCTTCGCGAGCGACACCTACCGGTGGGCCGACGCGTTCCGCACCATGGCGGGCGGCGTGCCCGGCACGTACGCCCTGGAGACCTTCATCGGGGGCGGCACCCACAACATCAGCTGGTTCGTGGAGCGCTTCGCCGGGGTGGACACCCGCGCCCTGGGCCTCGACCTCACCGCCGAGCAGGTGCTCGAGACGGCTGCGGCGCAGCTGCCCCCGGGAGCCGAGGGCCTGCTGACGCTGCCGTACTGGACCGGCGCGCTCACCCCCTACTGGGACCACCACGCCCGCGGCACGATCGTGGGGCTGACCGGCCGCCACGGGAAGAGCCACGTGTACCGCTCGCTGCTGGAGGGCCTGGCCCTGGAGCAGCGGCTGCTGACCGACGGCGCCGAGGCCGCGCTGGGGGAGCCGGTGCAGCGCGTGGTCGTCACCGGCGGCGGCGCCCGGAGCGCCGTGTGGTGCCAGATCGTGGCCGACGTGCTGCGCCGACCGCTGCACGTGGCCCGCGAGCCCGAGAGCACCTGCCTGGGTGCGGGTGTGCTCGCCGCGGCGGCCCTCGGGCTGCACGGCTCCGTCGCGGAGGCGTCCGCGCAGATGAGCGGCACCGGCCGGGTCTACCACCCGGGCGAGGAGCACGCCGCCGTCTACGACCGCCTCTTCGGCGTCTACGAGCGGCTCTACCCGCAGCTGCGCGACGTGTTCTGCGACCTGCAGTCGGCCCTGGAGCCGCCCTCCACCAGCGAGGGCCCCGCATCCGACGCCGACCGCGTGACCGTCGGAGCCTCCCGGTGAGCGCGACGACGACCGCGCCTCCGGCGGACCTCGAGGCCCTGCTGCGCCGACCGGACGACGCGTACGACGGCTGCGTCTTCGACCTCGACGGCACCCTGTACCTCGGTGACGCGCTGCTGCCCGGCGCCGCGGAGCTCGTGGCGGAGCTGCGCGAGCGGGGCTCGAAGACGGTGTTCCTCTCGAACAACCCCACCCGCGACCCGGTGATGTACGCCGAGAAGCTCACCCGCCTGGGCATCCCCACTGGCGTGGAGGAGGTGCTCAACCCGCTGGTGACGACGGCGGCCTGGCTGGCGGCGAACGCCCCGGGCGCCGGGGTCTACGTCATCGGCGAGGAGCCGCTGCGCCGCTACCTGGCAGCCTCCGGCGTGAGGCTGGTGGAGGCGGCGGAGGAGACCGACGTCGTCGTCGCCAGCTACGACCGCGGCTTCGACTACGCGAAGCTGCAGACGGCCTTCGACGCCCTGTGGTTCCACCGCCGCGCGCGTCTGATCACCACCAACCCGGACAGGTTCTGCCCCATGCCCGGCGGGCGCGGGGAGCCCGACGCCGCGGCGGTGGTGGCCGCCATCGAGGCGTGCACCGGCGCCCGCTGCGAGGCGAACCTGGGCAAGCCCGCCGCCTCGATGCTCGAGGCGGTGCGCGACCTGCTCGGCCTGCCGCTGGAGCGGTGCGTCATGGTGGGGGACCGGCTGTCCACCGACATCGCCATGGCTCAGGCCGCGGGCATGGACTCCGCGCTGGTGCTCACCGGCGAGAACACCCTGGCCGACGTCGCCGCCCTGCCGTCCGAGCAGCGCCCCACGTGGGTGCTGCGCGGTGCGCACGAGCTGCTCCCCGCACCGCTCTCCGAGGGCACCGCTGGAGCGGGCCGTGGCCGTTGAGGCGCTGCCCTCCCGCCCTGACCGGCCACGCCCTACCCAGCACAGGGCGGACGCCGCGCAGCTGCGGCTCGTCACCCTGGTGGCGCGGATGTACCACGTGCGCGGCGTGCGCCAGCGCGACATCGCCACCCGCCTGGGGCTGTCACAGCCCCGCGTCTCGCGGCTGCTGAGCGCCGCCGAGGAGCTCGGCGTGGTGAGGACCGTCGTGGTGCCGCCGCCCGGTCTGCACCCCGAGGTCGAGGACGCCGTCGAGGAGCGCTGGTCGGTGCCCGAGGTGCACGTGGTGGAGACCAGCGGGGCGGGTGACGTCGCGCTGGAGCTCGGTGCGGCGGCCGCGGTGCACTTCAGCGACGCCTGGCCGGCGGGTGCCGTCGTGGGGTTCACGTCGTGGAGCACGACGCTGCAGGCGATGGCCGACGCGCTGGCGCCCCAGCGGCGCAGCGGGGTGGGCCGGGTGGTGGAGCTGCTCGGCGACATCGGGTCGCCGCTGCTGCAGCACGAGGCCGCCCGCGGCACGCTGCGCCTGGCGCAGGCGCTGGGGGCGGAGGCCGTGTTCCTGCGCACGCCCGGTGTGGCCGGCAGCCGCGAGCTCCGGGACGCGGCGGCGGGCAACGCGCACGTCGCCTCGGCCCTCGGGCTGCTCGGTGCTCTGGACGTCGCCTTCGTGGGCGTCGGGCCGGCGGACTTCCACGGCCCGATGCAGGAGGGCGACAACTCCTTCTCCGCCCAGCAGCTGGCGGCCGCGCGCGACGCGGGTGCGGTGGCGCAGCTGGTCCAGCGCTTCGTCGACGCCGACGGGCGGCCCGTGGCCACGCCCCTGGACGACCTCGTGGTGGGGGTGCGCCTGGAGCAGCTGCGGCGCGCCGGCCGGCGGGTCGTGGTGGCCGGGGGGCGCAGCAAGCACGCCGCCGTGCGCGCCTGCCTGGCCGGAGGGTGGGTCGACACCCTCGTCACCGACGCGGCGACCGCGGAGCACCTGCTCACCTGAGGGGTCGTGACACGGCCACCAGGTCGGGCCCGCAAGGCCTTGTGGGGCGAGTGCGCCCATGCCTAGAATCAACATGCAGCGTCTGAATGAACATTCAGACCAGATCCAGGAGGAACCCCAGTGGACCTGGCAGCCATGGACCGAGCGACGGCGCTCGAGGCGCAGCGACGGATGCTGCGCATCCGCCGCTTCGACGAGCGCGCGTCCAAGATGGTGAAGCGCGGGCAGATCCCCGGCACGGTGCACACGAGCATCGGCCAGGAGGCCCAGGTGGTCGGCGCCACGATGGCGCTCGGCGACGACGACTACATGACCGGCAACCACCGCAGCCACGGCCACCCGATCGGCAAGGGCTCGCCGTTGGGCCCGCTCATGGCCGAGCTGGTGGGCAAGGGCACCGGCGTGTGCGGCGGCAAGGGCGGGTCGCTGCACCTGGCCGACTTCAACGTCGGCAGCCTGGGGGAGTCCGGCATCGTCGGCTCCTCCATCCCGATCGCCACCGGTGCCGCGCTGTCGAGCAAGGTGCTCGGCAACGGCCGCGTCTCCCTGGCCTTCTTCGGCGACGGCGCCGCCAACCAGGGCTGCCTCTACGAGGCGATGAACATGGCCGGCGTGTGGGACCTGCCGGTGGTCTTCCTCTGCGAGAACAACCAGTACGCGCTGTCCACCCCGGCGCACACCGTCACCTCCGGCGTCATCGCCGAGCGCGCCGCCGGGTTCGGCATCCCCGGCGTCCGCGTCGAGGACGGGCAGGACGTCCTCGCCGTCTTCGAGGCCGTCAGCGCCGCCGTCGAGCGCGCCCGCCGCGGCGAGGGCCCCTCGCTGGTCGAGGTGGTCACCTACCGCTTCAACGAGCACTCCGAGGGCCTGCGCCTCGGCGTCGACTACCGCGACGCCGCCGAGAAGGCCAGCTGGCTCGAGAAGGACCCGATCGTCCTGTTCCGCAAGCACCTCGTGGCCGAGGGCGTGGCGACCGACGACGAGCTCGACGCCCTCGAGCGCGAGGTGGACGCCGAGGTCGAGGACGCCTTCGAGTTCTCCCAGACCAGCCCGTTCCCCGACCCGTCGGTGGCCTTCGCCGACCTGTACACCGAGCCCTTCGGGCCCACCCACCTGTCCCGCGACGGCGTGCAGTCCGCCGAGCAGGCCCACGCCGAGATCGGAGTCTGACCGTGGCCAAGACCACCATGAGCTTCCTGGGCGCCATCGGTGCCGCCCAGAAGGAGGCGATGGACGCCGACGAGCGCGTCGTCATCATCGGCGAGGACGTCGAGGCGAACGTCTACGGCACCACCGGTGCCGGCAAGTCGCGCAAGGACAAGGGCGACTTCCTCCAGATGTACGGCCGCAACCGCATCCGCAACACCCCGATCTCCGAGGAGGTCATCGTGGGTGCCGCCGCGGGCGCGGCGATGACGGGCCTGCGGCCGATCGTCGACCTGAGCTACTCGAGCTTCCTCTACATGGCCATGGACCAGTTCGTGAACCAGGTGGCCAAGAACCGCTACATGTTCGGCGGACAGGCGTCGATGCCGGTGGTGTTCCGCTCGGCGATGTTCTACGGGCTCAACACCGGCGCCCACCACAGCGACCGCCCGTACCCGATGTTCATGAACGTGCCCGGCCTGAAGATCGTCGTCCCGGCGTCCCCGTCCGACGCCAAGGGCCTGCTGCGCACCGCCATCGACTCCGACGACCCGGTGCTGACCTTCGAGGCCTGCCAGCTGTGGGGCCTCAAGGAGGAGGTCGAGGAGGACGAGTACCGCATCCCCTTCGGCGTCGCCCGCACCGTGCGCGAGGGCACCGACGTCACCGTCGTCGCCATCGCCACCGCCGTCCCGGAAGCCGTGAAGGCCGCCGACGCGCTGGCCGCCGAAGGCGTCTCGGTGGAGGTCATCGACCCCCGCACCCTCGTGCCGCTGGACTCCCGCGCCGTGCTCGAGTCGGTGGCGAAGACCGGCCGGCTCGTCGTGGCCGACCCGGCGCACAAGACCTGCGGCGCCGCCGCCGAGATCTCCGCGATCGTCGCGGAGGAGGCCTTCGACGCCCTGAAGGCGCCGATCGCCCGCGTCGTCACCCCCGACACGCAGATCCCCTTCAGCCCCGCGCTGGAGAAGCAGCTGTACCCGGCGCGCGACTCCATCGCCGCTGCGGTGCGCCGCGTCGCGGGGGCCCGCCCCCGCGAGCTCGCCCTCAGCTGACCCGGGCTGAGACCGACCACCCCGTTCTTCGAAGAGGAAGAGAGAGTCACATGGCACGCGTCGAGGTCCTCCTGCCCCAGTGGGGCATGGGCATGTCCGAGGGCACCATCACCACCTGGCTGAAGTCCGTCGGCGACGCCGTCACCGAGGACGAGGCGCTGGCGGAGGTGGAGGCGGAGAAGGTCGAGGAGACCCTCGAGGCCCCCGCCACGGGGACGCTCGTCGAGCTCCTGGTGCCCGAGGGCGAGACCGTCGAGGTCCGCACCCCGGTCGCCGTCATCGAGACCGCCTGAGCCCGGAGGGGGACTGACGTGAGCAGCTCGTCGATCGCGCCGGTGACCGGGACGTCCGTCGAGGGCGACCCGCTGGCCCTGCCGTTCGACCTCGTCGTCGTCGGCGCCGGGGTCAACGGGGTGGGCATCGCCCGCGACGCCGCCCTGCGCGGCCTGCGGGTGGCGCTGCTGGAGCAGGACGACATCTGCTCCGGCGTCTCCGCCTGGTCCGGGCGCCTGGTGCACGGCGGGCTGCGCTACCTGGAGCACTACGACTTCGCCCTCGTGCGCGAGTCGCTGCGCGAGCGGGAGACCCTGTTCCGCCTCGCGCCCCACCTGGTGAAGCCGGTCCGGCTGATCATGCCGTTCTACGCGCACAACCGGCGGCCGGGCTGGCTGATCCGGGTGGGCATGGCCCTGTACGACGTGCTCAGCTTCGACAAGAAGTCGCAGAGCCACGAGGTGCTGGGGCTGGAGAAGCTCCAGCGGCGGTTCACGGGCATCGGTCGCGACGGGCTCTCCGGCGCGGCGGTGTTCACCGACGGCCAGGTCGAGTACGCCGAGCGGCTCTGCGTGGAGCTGGCCGTGGCCGCCGCCGGTGACGGCGCGGTCATCCGCACCGGCGCCCGCGTCGACGGGGTGCTCACCGAGCACGGCCGGGTGCGGGGCGTCACCTTCCGCGACACGGCCACCGGCGAGCAGCGCCAGGTGCTCGCACCGGTCGTCCTCAACGTGGCGGGCCCCTGGATCGACAGGGTGTTCGCGCAGCAGGCCGGTGTGTGGGAGGGCCAGCCGCGCCTCAACGGCGGCACCAAGGGCAGCCACCTCGTGGTCGACCCGTTCCCCGGCGCCCCCACCGACGTCGTCTACTACGAGTCCCGCAAGGACGGCCGCCTCGTGCTGGTCATCCCGTGGATGGGCAGGTACCTGCTCGGCACCACCGACATCCGCTTCGACGAGGAGCCGGGCTCGGCGCGCTGCGACGCCGACGAGATGCAGTACATCCTCGACGAGGTCAACTCTCTCGTCCCCGAGGCCGGCCTCACCGTCGACGACGTGCTCTACACCTACTCCGGCGTGCGGCCCCTGCCGTACGCGCCGGGGGTGTCGGAGTCGAAGGTGCCGCGCAGCCACGTGCTGCACGACCACGGCGACGGCCTCCAGGGCCTCATCACCGTGGTGGGCGGCAAGCTCACCACCTACCGCCAGCTCGCCGAGGACGCCGTCGACGACGTCCTGCGCCGCCTCGGACGCCCGTCCGTCCCGTGCGTGACGCGCAAGCTGCCGTTCCCCGGCGCCACCACCGACGAGGGCGCGGTCCGCGCCGCGCTGCGCGGCGCCGGCCTGGGCGCGAGGAGCGTCGACCGGCTGCTCGCCGTGTACGGGCGCCGCGCGCTCGACGTCGTGGCGTCGGCCGGTGACGACGCCGAGCTGCTCGCCGTCGTCGACGCCCCCAGCGGCGCCATCGGCGCCGAGCTCGTGTTCGCGGTGCGCCACGAGTTCGCCCGCGGCCTGGCCGACGTCATGGCCCGGCGGACGCTGCTCGCCTTCGAGCCCGACCACGCCCTGCCCTCGCTGGACCGCATCGCGGTCCTGCTCGGGGACCGGCTCGGCTGGGACGAGCAGCGCCGCAAGGAGGAGGTCGAGGACTACCGCACCTGGCTCGACCACCTCGCCATCCCCGCCTGACGCCCCTCGGCGCAGCAGACCAGCGACGAAGGAGTCGTGACCGTGTCCTCACCGACGGCCAGCGGGCCCTACGTGATGGCCCTCGACGAGGGATCCACCAGCGCCCGTGCGGTGCTGGTGGACCCCGCCGGGCGCATCGCCGCCGAGGCGCGCAGCCCCGTGGTGCCCAAGCGCCCCCGGCGCGGCTGGGTCGAGCTCGACCCGGCCGCCCTGTGGGCGGCGCAGCGCTCGGCCATCGGCCGCGCGATGGCCCAGGTGGGCGCCCACCCCTCCGACGTCGCCGCCGTGGGCATCACCACCCACCGCGAGAGCGTCTTCATGTGGGACCGCGCCACCGGCACCCCGGTGCACGACGGGATCATGTGGATGAGCCACCAGACCGACGACGTCGTCGCCCGGTGGCGCGCGGCCGGGCTGGACGCGGAGTCGCGGGCGCGCACCGGCGTCCCGGTCGACTCCTTCTTCTCCGCGGCGAAGATCGCCTGGCTGCTGGAGGAGGTGCCGGGCGTGCGGGAGCGCGCCGAGGCCGGAGAGCTGGCCGTCGGCACCGTCGACACGTGGCTGCTGTGGAACCTCACCGGCGGCCGCTCCCACCTCACCGACCACGGCGAGGCCAGCCGCACGGGCCTGTTCAACCTGCGCGACCTCGAGTGGGACGTTCACCTGCTCGACGCCTACGGCATCCCGCGCGAGCTGCTCCCGGCCGCCGTCGCCTCCGACGCCGGTTTCGGCGAGGTGGAGCCGGGCGTGCTCGGCGGCCTCGTCGGCGACCCGTCGTTGAGGTCGACGCCCGCCTCTGCTCGACACACCATCCCCGTCACGGCCGTCCTCGCCGACCAGCAGGCGGGCATGTTCGGCCAGGCCTGCTTCACCCCCGGCAGCGCCAAGAACACCTACGGCACCGCCAGCGTGCTCACCGTCAACAGCGGTGGGGACGTGCTGGCCGTGGAGGGCATGACCTCCTCCGCGGCGTGGACCGTGGGCGGGCAGACCACCTACGAGTCCGAGGGCGTCGTCTTCCACAGCGGCCAGACCCTGCAGTGGCTGCGCGACGACCTGCAGGTGCTGCGTGCCGGCGACGACATCGAGGCCGTCGCCCGTGCCGCCGGCGACGACCACGGCATCTACCTCGTGCCCGGCTTCACCGGCCTGTGCGCCCCCCACTGGGAGCACGGCGCCCGCGGCGCCGTGGTCGGCCTGACGCTCGAGACCCGCCCGGAGCACCTCGTGCGCGCCGGCGTCGAGTCGATGGCGTACCAGACCCGCGACGTCGTCGAGGGCTACCGGAAGGCCGGCATCGACCTGCCAGAGCTGCGTGTCGACGGCGGGGCCGCCGGCAACGACCTGCTCTGCCAGTTCCAGGCCGACGTCATCGGCATCCCCGTGGTCCGCCCCGACGAGCTCGAGCGGACCGCCCTCGGGGTCGCCTACCTCGCCGGCGCCGGCGTCGGCTGGTGGAAGACCCCCGACGACGTCGAGGCCAGCTGGGCCGTCGAGACCACCTTCGAGCCGCAGATGAGCGCCGAGCGCCGCGAGGAGCTCTGCGCCGGCTGGGACGACGCCGTGGCCGGCGTCGTCGACGCGGCTGCCCGCCGCGCCTCCCGCACCCCCGCCTGACCCTCCCCACCCCTCCCTCTTCTTCGACCCACCCACCGACCAGGAGCACCGATGCACCAGGCAGACCCCCGCAAGCTGGTCCAGGACGCGCAGGCCGGCGGCTACGCCGTCGGGGCGTTCAACATGCACTCCGACGAGACCGCCCAGGCCCTCGTGCGCGCCGCCGAGATCGCCGAGGCGCCCGTGTTCCTGCAGGTCGGTCGCGCGATCGTGCCGCACATGGGCCTCAAGGCCGCCTACGAGCTGACCCGCCGCGCCGCCGAGGAGTCCGACGCCGAGGTGGTCATCCACCTCGACCACGGCCCCTGGGACGAGGTGTTCGAGGCCATCAAGCTGGGCTTCACCTCGATCATGTACGACGGCGCCCACCTGCCGCTGGACGAGAACATCCGCACCACCAAGCAGGTCGTGCAGGTCGCCCACTCCTTCGGCATCCCCGTCGAGGCCGAGCTCGGCACCATCCCCGACGCCGGCGAGGACGTCGACTGGTCGGCGTACTACACCAAGGTCGACGAGGCGCAGCGCTTCGTCGAGGAGACCGGCGTCGACTGGCTGGCCGTGTCCGCCGGCATCGTCCACGGCGTGGTGCCCGACCTGCCGCCGCAGCCGCTCGACCTGCAGCGCGTGGAGCAGATCCGCGAGGCCACCGGCCTGCCGCTCGTGCTGCACGGCATGTCCGGTGTGGCCCCCGACGACGTGCAGGGCGCCATCAAGGCCGGCGTGCACAAGTTCAACGCCGACACCGACCTGCGCCACGCCTTCCGCGCCGGGCTGGAGTCGGTCTTCGCCCAGGGCGACCGCCAGCTCGAGGAGGCCCTCGGCGAGGGCCGCGCGCGGATGATCGACGCGACCGTCGAGAAGATGCGCGAGTACGGCGTCGCCGGCCGCGCGTCCTCCGCCACCGCCGGGAGCGCCCGATGACCGCGCAGGCGACGGAGGTGCTGGAGGGCCAGCAGACCACCAAGCTCAAGGGCATCCGGCGCACCGCAGCCAAGCGCATGGTCGCCGCGTGGGAGGCGCCCGTCTTCCACCTCGGCGTCAGCGCCGACATGACCGCCGCCCTGGACGGCAGCCGCCGCCCGAAGGGCACCACCGTCACCGACGTGCTCCTCGCCGCGTGCGCCGGAGCGCTGAAGGCCCACCCGGGGATGAACGCGCACTTCGGCGTGGTCGACGGCGCCGAGGCGGTGACGACCTTCGACGCCGTCAACCTGGGCCTGGCCGTCGCCACCGACGCCGGACTGGTCGTCCCCGTCATCCACGGCGCGCAGGACCTCGACCTCGAGGGCATCGCCGCCGGCCGCAGGGGAGTCGTCGGCAAGGCCCGCGAGGGCAAGCTCGCCATGGCCGACGTCACCGGTGGCACCTTCACCGTCTCGAACCTGGGGATGCTCGGCATCGACAGGTTCGACGCGATCCTCAACGTGCCGCAGGTCGCGATCCTCGCCGTGGGCAGCACCAGCCACCGGCAGGTCTGGAACGACGGCGACCCGCAGTGGCGCCCCCTGGCCGACCTGACCCTGACCTGCGACCACCGCGCCATCGACGGCGCCACCGGCGCGCAGTTCCTCTCCGACCTCAAGCGGAGGCTGGAGGCCGGTGGGGTGTCA